>JALHPW010000048.1:5231-14078 GCA_022842255.1 Saprospiraceae bacterium
ATGTACTGTTTCACCTGGGAGGAAAACTCTTTTTCAATGATCCAGCCGGCGTAGTGGCGCTCTCGGGCGAGCACGGTTTTGACGGATTCTCCCACGTATTTGCCAAAATTGAACACCACGGTACCATCGGGCTGCACGCGTAGTTTCTGTGTGGCATCGATGAAATGGAGGTCGTTGGTAAATTCATGGATGGCCTGCATATCGTTTTTGATGGGCGCAGGCACAATGTTTCCGTCTTCATCGAGCAGGTCCTTGCCTTCATAGGCCCGAATTTGACCTTGAAAAACTGCCACGGTAGCGCGCACATCGGCCAGGGCATCGTGTGCATCTTCGAGTTCTTTTTGGCAGTACAGCCGGTATGCGGCTTTGAGCGTGCGCGGTTCCATTTTGTAGAAAATGCGTTGCGCATCAATCAAACGGCGTTTGGAAATGTCGAACTCCATACCCACGCGGGAAAACTCCTCCATGAGCATGGGCACGTCAAATCGGTTGGAATTATAGCCGCCCAAGTCGGCGTTGCCAATAAAATCCCAGATTTTTTGTGCCACTTGTGCAAAAGTCGGTTTGTTGGCGAGGTCTTTGGGCGTGATGCCATGAATGGCCATGGATTCCTCCGAAATCGGGATGCCCGGATTGATGAGCATGGAGAGTTCTTCGGCGGGCTGGCCGTTTTTACGCAGCTTTACCAGGGCAATTTGGACAATACGGTCGCGGATGACGTTCAATCCAGTGGTTTCCACATCAAAGAAGACGAGGTCGCGGTCGAGGTTAATTTTAAATTCTTCCATAGTTTGGGCGGCGAAGGTAGGGTTTGGGGCGGTTTGATTTGTTTGAAGGGTTTGATTTGTTTGAGGGGGTTGAAGGGTTTGAGGAGTTTGAAGGGTTTGAGGAGTTTGAACCGGGAAGGGGATTTCCATGTTAAATTTTTGTCCGATTCAAAGCCTTTTTCGCTTTTCACGGGTCAAGCCCATAAAATCATTCATTTTTGCGCACCCATTCAAACCTCAAAAACAATCATCCCTTCTACTCAACCCATGCAACCCTTGCCGTATACCCACCGCGACATCTCCTGGCTCTCTTTCAACTACCGTGTGCTTCAGGAAGCCAAGGACCCCGCCGTGCCGCTTTTGGAGCGACTCAAGTTTTTGGCCATCTACTCCTCCAACCTGGACGAGTTTTTTCGCATTCGCGTGGCCGGTATCCGCAAACTCAAAAAGGTGGGTAAAAAGACCCGCGCTCAGCTCAATTTCGTCCCCAGCGAACTGCTCAAGGAGGTACACGAAATTGTGAACCGGCAGCAATCCGAGTTTTCGCAAATATTTGAAAATCAAATCGTTCCGGAACTTCGCAAACACCATGTCCACATCCTGCGCAGGCTGGATTTGAATGACGAACAGCGCGAATTTGTGGAGAACTACTTCCGGGGCAACCTGCTCCCCTTTGTAATGCCCGTGCTGCTCGTCAAGCGGCGCATCAACCCGTTTTTGGCCAATGCGCACCTGTACCTTGCCGTGCATTTACGCCAAAAGAAAAAACCCCTGTCCGACAGCGAGTATGCCCTGGTAAAAATCCCATCCGATCAGGTGCCCCGCTTCGTTTCACTTCCGACCAAGGGCGACCGGCATGATGTGATACTGCTGGACGATATTGTGCGCCATTCCGTTTCGCGCCTCTTTCCGGGTTACGATATTCAGGATACCTATTCCATCAAATTGAGCCGGGATGCCGAATTGGACATTGATGATGAGTTCAGCGGCGACCTTGTTCAAAAAATAAAATCAAGCCTTCAAAAACGCCAGGTGGGCCCGGCCAGTCGCTTCGTGTACGACCGGGAAATGCCGCAGCACCTGCTTTCCTACCTGCAAGACACCTTCGACCTGCGCAAAAACGATATGCTCCCAGAAGGGCGCTACCACAACAACTTTGACTTTTTCCGCTTCCCCGATTTTGGGCTTAAACACCTGAAAAACAAGCCATTACCACCGTTACCGCACCCTGTTCTGACCGATGCGCCAGATTTTTTCAATGCCATTCGGCAGGCCGACCAATTGATCCATGTCCCGTATCAATCGTTCGAGCCGGTCATACAGTTTTTTGAAAAAGCCGCGAACGACCCTGCGGTCACCCATATCAAAGTGATCCAGTACCGGGTGGCCAAAAGCAGCCGAATCCTGGAGGCGCTCATGGAGGCCGTTCAACGCGGCAAACAGGTGTCAGCCTTTGTGGAAATCAAAGCGCGATTCGACGAGGCCACCAACCTGGAATGGGGCGAGCGGCTCGAAAAAGCGGGGGTAAGGGTTCACTATTCCCTGCCAGGGGTGAAAGTTCACTCCAAACTGGCACTGGTGCGCCGTGTAGAAGACGGTCACCCGCAATTGTACGCCTACCTCGGCACCGGGAATTTCCACGAAGAGACCGCTAAAATCTATTCCGATTTTGGCATTTTTACCGCCGACACCCGCCTCACCAACGAAGTGAGCAACGTATTGGCGCACCTGGAAAACATGCCCCCACCCCATCCGTTTGACCATCTGCTAGTGGGACAATTCAATCTTCGCGAAAAACTTTACCAGCTCATTTCAAATGAGGTTTTGGCCGCCCGACACGGTAAAAAGGCGGAAATGATTTTGAAAATCAACAGCCTTGAAGACAAGGACATCATTGCCAAACTCTACGAAGCCTCCAATGCCGGGGTGAAAATCCGGCTCATCATACGCGGCATTTGCTGTCTGGTACCCGGGCTGAAAGGACTGAGCGAAAACATTGAAATCATCAGTATCGTGGACCGGTATCTGGAGCATGCCCGGGTGTTTGTGTTCCACAACGGCGGCAACGAATTGATTTACCTCAGCAGCGCCGACTGGATGGAACGCAATCTGTCTTTCCGGATTGAGACCATTTTCCCGGTGTACGATCCTACGATTCGCCGGGAAATCCGTGATTTGCTCGATTTGCAACTAAATGACAACGTCAAAGCCCGCATCTTGGATGCCCACAATCTCAACGAATACCGCCGCACGGGAAGTGACATCCCCGTTCGGACGCAGTTGGAGACTTATTTTTACCTGAAACGCAAACTCAAGGAGTCTAAAGGAGAGGAGTTGGAGGAGGAGTAATTGTTGGTTTAGGGTGCGAGCTACACCGGGTTAAGACTGCCCCATCGGGGCCAGCTGTTTCTAGCCCAAGCAATAATCACGTCTATCCACCCCGTATGGGTCGGCCAGAATCGATTCCGAATAGGTCGGCTCCTACGGAGCGAAATTATATGGGTCACGCTTTTCTAGAAACGGCTGGCCCCGATGGGGCAGTCTTAATCTGAAACGCATCGAAGGCGTTTTTTATGGCCAGCTTGGCTAAAAAACCCTCTTAGAGCCGCTCAGGATGGTTTTTTAAATTGTTTGAAAATTTTTTTCAAAAAAAATTTGCCTATCCGAAAATGTCGGGCTTATCTTTGCCGCCGCAAAACACAAGACAACGGTCTTGAACAGTAAACACAAACGCGGAAATAGCTCAGCTGGTAGAGCGCGACCTTGCCAAGGTCGAGGTCGCGAGTTCGAATCTCGTTTTCCGCTCAAAGCCTTCTCGATGTATCGAGGAGGCTTTTTTATTTTCTTTGGACAACAGATAGAAAGTTCAAACTTTCCAGAAGTTTCTGCTTATTTTTGTTGCCCCATTTGGCCCGGGTGGTGAAATGGTAGACACGAGGGACTTAGTTCTTTGATTTTTTAGCCATATTTGTTCTGTCATGGCCATGCTCTGACAGACAACTATAGAGCTAAAAACATCAGAAAAATTTGAGTGCTCAATCAGAAATGGTTGATGCAGAACCGCTTAAATTCGGGGAAACCTCTTGCAAAAGTGGCAATCCCGAGCCAAGCCCCGGAGGGATTCGGGGAAGGTGTAGAGACTTGACAGGCGGTGCCTAACCCATGCAAATTGCATGGCATGGCAAAGAGAAAGTCCAGACCACAAATCCTCCCTGTCGGGTGGAGCGACGAAAGTCGTAGTTGGTAAGAAAATCCCTTGACCTTTATCGGTCGTGCAGGTTCGAGTCCCGTCCCGGGCACAAAAAAGCCCCCAGATGTGAAAATCTGGGGGCTTTCTCATTGGTAAAACCTACATTCTAATCACCCTGCCAAGTCCATGAAAACCATCGGCCAGGATTTCCACCGCGTACATACCCGGGCTTAATTGCCCAAGTTCAAGCGAGATGGCCTGCATGCCCGCTTGGGCAGATAAGGTTTGCAACAAACGCCCGGTAGCATCCCAAACGCGCACTGTGCCATCTTGCGTGAAGGGTTCGCGCAAGCGCAGCAAAGCAGTGCCGGTAGTAGGGTTGGGCAATATCTCAAATGTCTGAATCTCAGGCGAATTCGTGCCAATCAGACAATCAAAATTCGGGTTGTTGACCACCGCCGCAGCGTACGAGTTGGTGCAACCCGTTTCCAAATCCGTCACCAGCAACCCATACGTTCCACTTTCCATCGAGCAGTACCAAATACCCGTCTCACCCGGAATCGGCGTGCTGGCATTGTACCATTGCAGCGAATATTGGGCGGGTAAAGCGGTGGTGTCCGTGACCCGCAAGGAGTTGTTGTAATTGAACCAAATGGGCTGGGCGGGCAATGGGTGGATTTCCACCAAAGCCTCGTCGGAAGTAGCGATACAGCCATCAATGGACACGTATTGCACCTGATACGAGCCACTTTGGGTAGGCATGTAGATAAAATCCGTAGCGCCCGGGATCAAATTCCCATTCAAGATCCATTGATTGCCAAAGCCATAGTTGGAAGACAAGACCAGGCCCGTAGCGCCCGCGCAGGCCGACAAGCCATTGGGCGCGTTCACCGTTGGATTGACTGGTTGTGGGTACACCGTCACCGTGTCGAGCGATTGGATGGTATCCACCGGGTGCAGGATATTCATGTCGACATTAAGTCCGCCGGCTACCAGCGTCCCGTCGCTCAAAATGTTGAACGAAAGGTTCCCGCAATTGTCGTCGCCCCCTTTGATCCCGCTGTCTGCATCTTTCACGTACAGGGTGTAATTCCCAGGGCCCAACAGCAGGTTGATGGGGAACGTGTAGGGCAAATCTGTGTCGTTAATCTCCGGGGAAGAATCATACACCTTAATGCCGTCCGGGTCCAGGACTTCGAGATAGAGGTCCGGGTTGCCAAACAAGGGAGGATCCGTGCAATCAATATCGTTGACGGTAATGCTCTCCAAAATATAACCCACCGTATCCACAATCGCCTCATAAGCAACCTCATACGTGCCGGGCTGGTCGTACGTGTGCGGGGCGGGGTCTTCCTCCGCCGAGACTGGCGAACCGTCGCCAAAATCCCAGGTATAGGAGAAACCTTCGTTGCCGTTGGAGGGCACATTGTTGGTAAAAGTGACCGTGGTGCCACCGCAACCGCTGGGGTTGGTGATGGAAAATCCATCGGTGGTGCTGACTTTGGGCGCGATGTAAATCGACATCGGGAAACTAGACTCCTGGGTAATGATGAAAACCGTGGCTTTCAAGGTCACCGTCAGTTCAAAGGAATCAGATTCCAGCGGCGTGCCACAAATGCGCATACAGCCATCCGTTTGGGTGGCAGGTTCAAAGACCGACTGGTTTAGTTGCCAGTACAGGCCCTGCGGCAATCCTTCCACGGACAGGATTTCGAACTTGGTGATCGTCAATCCCGGTGGCGTGGTGCTGTCGATGGCATTGACCGGCGTGGTGGTTTTGGGTAGCCGAAACGATACATTTTGGTCGTAAGGTGTGCCTTCTATCCCATCGGGCAGATCAGGCAGGTACACCGTGTCGGCCGGAAACCCTGCGGGCACATTGACCACACAGCCCGGGCAACCCGTTTGCGCATGAAGGATATTGGAGAAAAAGAGGGTGGATAGACAAATGGTTAGTAGAAGCTGTCGCATAGAAACAACCGGTTAAGAAGTGAAAAAATGTTGCACAACGGAAGACAGGCCCAACTTTAGTTTCAAGTTTTAAGTTGCAACTAGTTGATTGGACAGAGATTAAAGGCAACCATCTTTTCGATGAGACCGATTGAGAGCAGGGATTAAAAATTGAAATGGGGATTTGTTTAGTTGGGGATTTGGGGATTTGGAGACCCAAGCATGGCATCTGTTTCAATTTAAATAACAGCAAACGCCATGCTTAGGCACTCAAATCCCCAAATCCCCAACTAAATAAATCCACTTATCTAGCAATTACCATTCTCCGGGCCGCTTTTCCGTCGCGGTTGCCGAGGGTGTAGAAGTAGGTGCCGTTGGCGAGGTCGCCGGCGTCGAAGGTGAATTCGTTGGTGCCCACTTCCAGGCGCAGCGTTTGGCTGTGTACGCGTTGGCCGAGCAGGTCGAACACCTCAAAGCGGAACTCGCCCGCGATGAGCGATTCTGCGGTGATGAGGGTCTGATTGCCAAATGGGTTGGGCGCGTTTTTCAGCAGAGTGAACTGATTGCCTTGGTCGAAGGTACCCACGAGGCACTCTGCGGTTTTCAAGGCCAGGTAGTAATGTTGTTCTGGCACATTGGGCAAGCCTGTGTTCGGGAACGTCAACGGAATGGGTCCGAGCAAGCTGTTGACCGTCACTTTGATACCGAGGTCCAGGGTATCTGGAGCCGTGTTGGCAACCGTGGGCGTGCCGTACAGCACGATGCAACCCAGGGTACCGGCGTTGAACACGCAGTTAGGCGGGTCGCATGCATAGGTCAGCCCAATCGGCAGGTTGAGCACGGCGCCCGTGGTAGCGACGGTTACGTTGGTGATTGGAATGCTTTGGAACGTAGTGGGCACGTTAAAGGTGACCGATTGGTTGTAGGCTTGCCCGATGCAGGCATCCTTCAGGTTATACTGTTTGGTGGTGGTATCCCAGGGAGCGGGCGAAAGCAGTGCGCCGGACACGAGGACTGAGGAATCCCGCACACAGTTGGGTGTCTGGGCAAAGATAGAAGTAGCGCACAGCATGGCGCAAAGCAAGGGCAGCGTTCTTTTCATAGTCAGGTTTGTTTATTCAGAAACAGTTGTGAAAATCGGTTTGGTTAAAAACGGGCGGGAAGTTCCGGCCTTTCCGCCATACGTTGGGAAAAATTTGCCGAATTTGTAAAATATTGACGTTCAGGGGAGTTTCAGGGCCTTTGCTTTTTCTAGTAGCCAGCGCCATTCGGCGGCCTGTTTTTTTTCCTGTAGGCGTTTGACGATGGTTTCGGAGCGCTTGGGGTCGCCGGGGATGGAGTGGATTAGTTGGTGGAGGAAATTGGCGAAGTCGGTGTTGATTTTTCGTTGGCTTTCGGAGAGCAGTTTTTGGGAGGTTCGGCTTAGGAACATTTTGAAGGCGTCTAGTTTGTAGGGGAGTAGGTCGGATTGTAGTTCGTAGAGGGCTTTTAATTCTAGGCGTTTGCCAAGGAGGAGGTAGTCTATAAAGACTGTTGTGGATGGTATATAATCTAAACATTCTAAAAACTTGCTTATGCCAAACAGGTAATTTGCAAAATTCAAGCGATATATATCTTGAGATTCATTTTCATCACGAATTTCATTTTTAAATTTCTCAATAAAACCCAAAGCCCATTCAAAATCCTTAACTCTGATAGCATTTGAGGAAATCATCCAATATCTCGTACGCGACAACTTCCCTTCGTAATGCAAATAGCCCTTTTGCAAATTATCTATATATAATTCATGAAGCAAATGCTCCATTTGTGAGTTTTCGTAATCTTGTGATATTGTCAACATACAAAGATTTCGCAAATAAGCAAAAAACTCATGTAAGCTTTCTGAATCTAGCTTATCTTCATAAAAAAGCAATAGATGATAAAGGGATTTAACTTCATTAGATTCTAATCTATTTTTCTTAAGTAATAAGAAAATTTCATAGTTTATTCTAACATCTGGCGACTCATTTATGCAATATTCCGGTATAAAATTTGATTCAATTAATGGCCTAATATTATCTGGAGTTACAATATTGGCAACTTTCTGTTGCAATAGAAATTGATTTAACAGAATGATTTTATTAAGGTAGAAGTATACCTCTAAACTAATGAGCGCATTAGGCACATTAAGGTCTCCTTTCCCTTGGTTATGAAGACTCTCATTTTTGTGAATTGCTTGCTCCAGCTGGAACTGTTGAAAAAAATAAGCAGAGTTTTTCAAGAGAATTTCTTCCTGTGACCTCTTAAGCCTTTCCACTATCTGCTGATGCCTTACATCCAACCCATTCCTTCTCACTATCTCAGAAAAATTTAGGCCTCGTTGAAACTCATTTTTTTCGTGGAAGTAATCCTGAATTAATAGGGAAGCTCGAACAATTTTATGGGCCTCAACCATTATTTTTTCAAGTTTACCACTCACAAAAGTCTTACCGGGAAACATTTGAGCAAAAACATCTTTTTTGTCAAGTTTTTGCATTGGTCTTTTTTCTATATGACAAATACAAATCTCAAGAAGAGGAAGTATGTGAGGTTTTAACTTGCTGTTGTTAAAGTAGGAAGTTGCCGCAAACTCTAAAACCTGCTCCTTTTCTTTCGCCTGCAAGACTCGAAGCAGCTCCATCAAATGACTTTGTTCCATAAATTTTAGTGGAATACTTGCAAAAAAGTGTTACAAATTTTTCAGCTCGAAGTAAAGACCTTTGCACTAAACATTCTTAATTCAGAACTAAAATTCTTTGATTATGGCAAAAAAGTCGCACTTTCCGTTTCATTCATGCATTTTCCTCATATTGTTCATCTCAGTTTTTGCTGTCAAAAGGGTGGCAGCTTTTGAAACTTTATCTTCAAAATTTGATGATTGCAGTGTTCCACCGCCTGATAGTTTTCGCGTTACTGATGCAA
>JALHPW010000049.1 GCA_022842255.1 Saprospiraceae bacterium
TTCAACCTCAACAACTTCTCTCCAAGGTACGCCCCCCAATTCCAGGCCGCAATGACGAGCCGCGAAGGGGTACCATTGATCAAGGTCATATTGGGCTCACACATCACCAAAGGGCGCAAATAAGCATCCGAAAAACCGTTGCGATGCAGCACTTCGTAACTGATTTCCAACATTTCCTCCACCGAAACCTCGAACGGAATGCCCAGCATTCGACAAGAATTTTGCAGCCGTTCGTAATGCTCCCGGCCTTTGAAAATCCGGGCACCACCCTCCGTTGCATAACTCCGTATGCCCTCGAACACCCCAAATCCATAATGCAGGGTTTGCATATACAAATTGCTGTGCGCAGAACTTGCCCATGCATAGCGATCGTGGTAGAAAAGGACGGTTTGTTCGTTGAAATACATGGGATGTATGAACTATTATGTATGATGTATGATGTATGAACTATGATGTATGATGTATGAACTATGATGTATGATGTATGAACTATGATGTATGATGTATGATGTATGATCTATTACGCCAAGTGTCATCACTATTCATAGTTCATACATCATACATCATACATTTCGTTAAATGATGGTTGACTGTGCCAGTAGGATGTTCTGCAGTTGGTTCTTGCCGGGAGCGTTGTGGAGGATAAAATGCTCGATGTAATGGCCCACAGCGGAAGTGGCGTAATGTTGGGCCGGATTCAGGTCGCGGGTGACGAAGCCGTTTTCGAGGGTCCAGGAAACGGCCGCGCGAACGAGTGCAGCTTCGTCCTGCATGCCCAGGTATTCTAGCAACATGGCGGCCGACAAAATCGAGCCAAGCGGGTTCGCAATATCCTGTCCAGCCGCTTGTGGATATGAACCATGGATGGGTTCAAATAGCGCCGCACCCTTGCCAATACTTGCCGAAGGCAGTAAACCCAAAGAGCCACCGATGACCGATGCCTCGTCGGAGAGGATATCGCCAAACATATTTTCGGTCAACATTACATCAAATTGGGCCGGGTTGACGATGAGTTGCATCGCCGCATTGTCGACAAAAAGGTAATCGGTCTCGATATCGGGGAATTCCGTAGCGGCAATTTCCCGCACCACCGAACGCCAAAGCCTGGAGGTTTCCAGCACATTGGCCTTATCCACGAGGGTCAATTTTTTACGGCGCTGCCGGGCGTGTTCAAAGGCCGGGCGTGCAATGCGTTCAATTTCCTCGCGGGTGTAAGTGCAGCTGTCGGAAGCAAGGGTTTTGTCCGCGTTGAGCGTTTTTTCCCCAAAATAAATACCGCCCGTAAGCTCTCGATAAATCACCAAATCCACTCCCTGAAGCCGTTCAGGCTTGAGCGGGGACAGGTGTGCGAGGGACGGGTAATTGCTGACCGGGCGGATGTTGGCGTACAATTGCAACGTTTTGCGGAGCCGCAACAAACCTTGCTCCGGACGCACCTTGGCCGAAGGGTCGTTGTCGTATTTTGGGTCGCCGATGGCCCCAAAAAGCACCGCATCGCTCAACAGACAAGACTCAATAGTCGCGTCCGGGAGTGGGTCGCCAGTCAGGTCAATGGCGCTGGCGCCCATGAGCTGATAGTCATAGGTAAAGGTGTGGCCGAAGCGCTCGCCCACCGCATCCAGCACCCGCACAGCTTGTGCGGTTACTTCTGGGCCGATGCCATCGCCTGGGATTATGGTTATCTTTTTCATTGTGCAGATGTTGTTTATCGGGTTGATGAGGTTTATCGGGTTGATGAAGTTGATGCGGGTTGATAAACCATATCAACTTCATAAACCCGATAAACCGTTTCATAAACCCGCATCAACCTTTTTCAAATTTTTCAATGTCCTCACGAATGCTGAGCAGGTAATCCAAATCATCGTAGCCGTTCAGCAGACAGGTTTTTTTGTAGGCGTTGATGTCAAAATGTTCGCTCGCACCCGCCACCGTAATGGTTTGATTTTCAAGATCAATCGCGATTTTTGTTGCTGGATTTTCCTGCACGGCCGACATGGTTTTTTGCAAAAAGCCATCGCTCACTTGCACCGGAAGCAGGAAATTATTGAGCGCATTGTTCTTAAAAATATCAGCGAAAAAGCTGCTCACCACGGCATCGAAACCATAATCTTTCAATGCCCAGGCGGCGTGTTCGCGGCTGCTGCCGCAACCAAAGTTTTTACCCGCTACCAGCACTTTCCCCTGAAAAGCTGGCTCGTTCAATACAAACCCAGGCTTGGGTTTTGCCTCGTCGCCATCCTGGAAACGCCAGTCGCGGAACAGGTTTTTGCCAAAGCCCTCGCGGCTAGTCGCTTTCAGAAAACGCGCCGGGATAATCTGATCGGTATCCACATTCTCGGCGTCTAGTGGGACGGCGGTGGTGCTGAAGGATTTTATTTTTTTGCTCATTTTTGAATGCGTTGATAAAAAGGTTGATCGGGTTTATGAGGTTGATACGGGATGATGCGGATTGATAAACCTTATCAACCCCATAAACCCTATCAACTTTTTTCATAGCCTTCATCAACCGATAAAAACATCTCCCGCACATCCGTCACCACCCCCGTCACCGCCGCCGCGGCCGCCGTGAGCGGACTGGCCAGCAGGGTTCGGGCACCCATGCCTTGTCGGCCTTCAAAATTTCGATTCGAGGTGGAAACGCAGTATTTCCCGGCGGGAATTTTGTCTTCGTTCATGCCCAGGCAAGCCGAGCAACCCGGCTGTCGGAGTTGAAAACCGGCAGACTCGAACACCTTATCCAGACCTTCCGCGATGGCTTGCGCTTCTACTTGTTTGCTGCCCGGAACAATCCAGACTTCCACATTGGGCGACTTGTGTTTTCCGCGGACGAAAGCCGCCACTTCGCGCAAATCTTCGATGCGGGCATTGGTACAACTTCCGATGAACACGTAGTCGATTTGTTGTCCCTGGATGTTGGTGCCAGCCTGCAAACCCATGTATTCGAGCGCTTTTTGGAAGGAAGCCCGCTCGTTTTCGGGCAAATGTTGTCCGTTCGGAATTTTCCCAACCACTGGAATCCCCATGCCGGGATTGGTCCCGTAGGTGATCATGGGCTCGATATCCGCAGCGTTGATATAGAGTTCGTGGTCAAAATCGGTGTATGGGTCGCTGAAAAGTAGCTTCCAATCGGCCAGTTTTTTATCCCAGTCTGCTCCTTGTGGTGCAAAAGGTTTGCCTTTTATATACTCGAAGGTGGTTTCATCCGGCGCAATCAAACCGCCGCGCGCACCCATTTCGATGCTCATGTTGCAGATGGTCATCCGGGCTTCCATGCTGAGGCTGCGGATGGCCGAGCCCGTATATTCCACAAAATAACCGGTGGCGCCAGCAGCAGAAATCTGGGCGATGATGTGTAGGATGATGTCTTTGGCCGACACGCCGCGTCCCAGTTCACCATCCACGTGGATGCGCATTTGTTTTGGCTTCGATTGCAGCAGGCATTGCGTAGCAAGCACCATCTCCACCTCCGAGGTGCCGATGCCGAATGCGATGGCGCCAAAAGCTCCATGCGTAGACGTGTGGCTGTCGCCGCAAACGATGGTCTGCCCCGGCTGTGTGATGCCCAATTCAGGCCCGATGACGTGTACAATGCCCTGAAAACGATGCCCCAAGCCGTACAAATCGATCCCGTATTTCTGGCAATTTTCCACCAGTTGCGCCACCTGCAAGCGCGACATTTCTTCTTTGATGGGCAGGTGCTGGTTCAGGGTCGGCACGTTGTGATCGGCCGTGGCAATGGTCTGCGACGGACGAAAAACCGGCAAGCCCCGTTTTTCCAAACCCGAAAATGCTTGCGGGCTGGTCACTTCATGGATGAAATGCCGATCGATATACAGCACAGCCGGGCCCTCCGGAATTTCCCGGACGATATGTTTTTCCCAGATTTTATCGAATAAAGTCATTTTTAAAAAGGTTGATAAGGTTGATAGGTTTATTGGGTTGATGACTCGTGTTGATAAACCCTATCAACTTCATAAACCTCCTCCACCATTTTCAGCAAATCCTCATCCCGAACCTCCCGGCGCGCATCCGCCACGGCCAGAAATTTTTCGTACAAAACATCCACCTCGTCGCGACTAAAATCATGGCCGAGTTTGCGAAAACGGTAGGCCAGTGCCGAGCGGCCGCTTCGGGCGGTCAGTACAATTTTTGAACTATCAGCGCCTACTTCTTCCGGGGCGATGATTTCGTAGGTTTGTGCATCTTTCAAAAAACCATCCTGGTGAATCCCGGACGAGTGCGAAAAAGCGTTCGCCCCAACGATGGCCTTGTTCGGCTGCACCGGCATCCGCATGGTCTCGCTGACGAGTTGGCTGATGGGGTTCAATTGCTTCGGGTCCACGCCGGTGGAGAACCCCAGCGCATGATGCTGCCGGATTACCATGACCACTTCTTCGAGCGAGGTGTTCCCGGCACGCTCGCCCAGTCCGTTGATGGTGCATTCGATTTGTCGCGCGCCGGCAGCTATCCCCGCGATGCTATTGGCCGTGGCCAAGCCCAGGTCATTGTGACAGTGGCAGGAAATGATGGCCCGGTCGATATTGGGAACGTTGTTTTTCAGGAAGGCGATTTTTTCGCCGTATTGCCAGGGCAAACAATAGCCAGTAGTGTCGGGGATGTTCACCACCGTAGCCCCCGCCCGGATGACGGCTTCGATGACGCGGGCGAGGTATTCATTTTCGGTACGGCCTGCGTCTTCGGCGTAAAATTCCACATCGTCCGTAAAATTGCGCGCCCAGCGAACACATTGCACGGCCCGGTCTAAAATCTCTTCCCGAGTGGAGTTGAATTTAGATTTGATGTGAAAATCCGAAGTGCCAATACCCGTGTGGATGCGCGGACGGCGGGCGGTTTTGAGCGCTGCAGCGGCGGTTTCGATGTCTTTCAACACCGCGCGGCTCAGCCCACAAACCACTACATCGCGCAGCACGCTGGAGATTTCCCGGACGCTTTGAAAGTCGCCGGGCGATGAAATCGGAAAACCCGCCTCAATAATATCCACGCCAAGCGCCTCCAAACGCAGGGCAATCTCAACCTTTTCGCGGGTATTGAGTTTGCAACCTGGCACTTGTTCGCCGTCGCGGAGGGTAGTGTCGAAAATGTGAACCTTCATCCTGTTGGTTGGTTGGTTGGTTGGTGATTGGTTTATTGGTGATTGGTGATTGGTGATTGGTTGGTGTGGAATGAACTAGTTAACCAATCACCAGTCAACCAGTCACCCCCCCCTGCCGTCCAAAGATACCCCAGCCTTTTGCCGCCTTTTTTTCCAAAATCCCTGTTTCTTTACTCTTTCCAGGCTTGGATTTTTTTTATAAACACTTGACAATCAATTTTTTAACCGACCAATTTTTACGATGCCCAACCGTTCGCAGGAC
The DNA here is from genome assembly GCA_022842255.1 of Saprospiraceae bacterium. Taxonomy (GTDB): domain Bacteria; phylum Bacteroidota; class Bacteroidia; order Chitinophagales; family Saprospiraceae; genus M3007. Next base: position 5,376 of record JALHPW010000049.1, read on the forward strand.
GCTCTTTTTCAGTTGATAAAGTCTTTGGATAAGGCCGAAAAGCGAAACTTCAAACTGTTCGCCGGACGAAACACGGGCGCGGGCGACCTGAAAATCATCCAGCTTTTTGACTTGTTGGACAAGCTGGACGACTACGACGAAACCGTTTTTTTGAAAAAAAACGCCGCGCTGAAAAAGGAACAATTGCCCAATTTGAAGGCCCATCTGTACCGTCAAATCTTGGCCAGTCTGCGGACGATTCGCGAAGGCGGGAACGTGGAAGTAGTGCTCCACGAACAGTTGGAATACGCAATGATTTTGTACGACAAGGGGCTGTATCGTCAATGCCTGCGTTTGCTCGACCGGGTGAAAGAGATTGCACGCACGAACCACCAGAACACCTTTTTGCTGCAAGCCCTGGTGTTTGAGAAAAAAATTGAGTCGCTGCACATCACGCGAAGCATAGGAAATCGGGCGGATGAACTCTCGGCCGAGGTGCGAGAACTAAACCGCCGGCTCGCACTCATTGGCCAACTTTCCAACCTCTCCCTTCAACTTTACGGTTGGTACATCCGCATCGGACATGCCCGGAACAGTCGGGACCTGGAGGCGGTGCGCGAGTTTTTTCAAAGTCAATTGCCCAACGAAACACCCAGTGCGGGCAATTTTTATGGGCGTTTGTATTTGGCCCAGGCACATTGCTGGCATGCGTTCATTGGGCATGATTTTTTGGTGTATTACCGAAATGCGCAGCGTTGGGTGGATTTGTTCCGGGCAGAGCCGCAGATGGTACGGGTGGAAACCTCGTACTATATCAAAGGGATGCACAACCTGTTGCTGGCGAATTTCATGTTGCGCAACCGCCAAAAATTTGAGGAGACCCTGGCTGCCTTTGAGCAATTTGCCCAGTCAGAAATGGCTACGGCCAACTACAATATTGCCGCACAAACTTTTATTTACCTAAACCTTTCGAGGCTGAATGGTTGTTTTTTAAGGGGCGATTTCAAAAACGGCTTGCAGCTTGTGTCCGAAATCGAGGCCGGTTTGGAAACTTTTGAGGCACAGATTGACCGCCACCGGGTCCTGGTGTTTGATTATAAAATCGCATCCTTGTATTTTGGAAGCGGTCAGCCGGGCACCGCGATTGATTATCTGAACCGCATTATTCAGAGCAAAACCGACCTTCGCAGCGATTTGCAGTGTTATGCCCGGTTCTTGCACCTCATTGCCCATTATGAGTTGGGCAATTACGCGCTACTTGAGCATTTGATTAAATCGGTATACCGGTTTATGTTGAAAATGGAAAACCTGAGCATGGTGGAGGAAGAGATTTTCCGGTTTTTACGACGGGCATTTCAGTTGCAAACCCCTGCGCAGGTTCGTTCGGCTTTTGTTTCGCTGCGCGAAAAATTACAGCGGGCCGAAAACAGTCGATTTGAAAGTCGGTCGTTCATGTATTTGGACATTATTTCCTGGTTGGAAAGCAAGATTTCTGGGCGACCGCTGGAGGAGATTATGCAAGGGAAATGAAAGTATTTTGCCACAAATTGCACGAATTTGCACTAATTTAAACACACCATTCGTGAAAACTAGTGTAATTCATGGCTATCACTTTTGCCACAAATTGCACGAATTTGCACTAATTTAAACACACCATTCGTGAAAATTCGTGCAATTCGTGGCTATCACTTTTGCCAACAATTCCACCCGTCTAAGGGAGAAAATTAGTGAAAATTAGTGCAATTCGTGGCAACCATTTTTAAATCACACTCATGAAAATCGAACTAAAAAGATTAAACGATGCCGTTCATTTTGAATGCGTTTCGGAAGAAGGATTGAGCATCCAAACTGATGGCTCGCCCGACGTGGGCGGAGAGGGGAAAGCCCCGCGCCCCATGCAACTTTTGTTGATGAGCCATGCCGCTTGCAGCGCGATCGATGTGGTGCATTTGCTCAAAAAAATGCGTCAGCCACTGCTCGACATACGTGTTGAAGCCGATGGCGAACGTGCCACAGACGAGGTGCCTGCGGTGTTCAAAAAAATCAACCTTCACTACATCCTCACCGGGAACCTCGACGAAAAAAGTGTCCAAAAAGCCATCGGTCTTTCCGTAGACAAATACTGTTCGGTTGGGGCAATGCTGGCAAAAACGGCGGAGATTACTTGGACGTATGAGATTGTTCGGTGATTTGGTTGATTGGTTTACTGGTGATTGGTGACTGGTTGACAGGTCGCTAACCACCCAATAACAATTAACCAATCACCAGTCAACCAATCAACCAGTAAACCAATCACCAGTAAACCAATCAACCAGTCAAACCAGTAACCAACAAATGCAATTCGAGACCCTCGCCATCCGCCTACAAACCGAGCGCACGCAGCACCGCGAGCACAGCACGCCGATTTTCCCGACTTCCAGCTTTGTTTTTGACGATGCCGAGCAGATGCGGGCGATGTTTGCCGACGAGCAGGAAGGCAATATTTACAGTCGGTTTACGAACCCATCGGTCCGTGAATTTGAGGAAAAAATGGCCGCGCTCGAAGGCACCGACGATGCCTTTGCCACGGCTACGGGCATGGCCGCGGTGTTCGCATCGTTCATGGCTTTTTTGAACGCGGGCGACCACCTGCTTTCTTCCCGGACGGTGTTTGGCTCCACGCATACCGTTGTGGGACAGTTTTTACCGCGTTGGGGGATTGAGACTGATTTTGTGGATGGCCGCAACCCCGAAAGCTGGCAAAGTCTGGTACGCCCCAACACGCGGATGTTGTTTTTGGAAACCCCCACCAACCCGGGCTTGGATGTGATTGACTTGGAATTTGCAGGGGAATTTTGCCGAAAAAACAACCTGATTTTAAACGTGGACAACTGCTTTGCCACGCCCTATTTACAGCAACCGGCCCGGTTTGGAGCGCAAATCGTGACCCATTCGGCCACGAAATACATTGACGGACAAGGGCGTGTGCTGGGTGGTGTGGTTTGTGGCGACAAGGGCCTGGTAGCCGAAGTACGCAAATTTTGTCGGTCCACAGGGCCGTCCTTATCTCCCTTCAATGCCTGGGTCTTGTCCAAAAGCCTGGAAACACTCGCCATTCGCCTCGACCGGCACTGCGAAAACGCGGAAAAACTGGCGCATCATTTGACGAGCCTTCCGCAGGTTGAACGGGTGATCTACCCGTTTTTAGACAGTCACCCGGACCATGAAATAGCCAGGCGGCAAATGAAAAAAGGCGGTGGTTTGGTGGCTTTTGAAATCCGTGGCGGTGTGTCGGCGGGTCGTCAGTTTTTGGACAAGCTGAAGATGTTTTCCCTTTCGGCCAACCTTGGCGATACGCGAACCATTGCTACCCACCCGGCCTCGACCACCCACGCCAAACTAACCCCGGAAGCCCGTGCGGCGGCGGGCATCACGGATGGATTGATTCGGATTTCGGTGGGATTAGAACACATGGAGGATATTTTGGGGGATTTGAATCAGGCGATAATTGCTTAATTTTGCGACAAAACCACTCAATATGAACTGGAGAGACTACATCGTTTCTGACCCAGAAGTTTTACTTGGCAAGCCAAGCATTAAGGATACACGCCTTTCTGTGGAGTATTTGGTAGGCAGATTAGCCAATGGGTGGACAGAAGAAATGCTTTTCGCAAATCATCCACGATTGCAAAAAGAACATTTGCAAGCCGTTTTTGCTTATTTAGCTGATGGTTTGAGCGCTAAAAGTTGATAAATGCCAAACTTGCAAATACCCCCTACCCCCTACCAATCCCCATTCCAGGTCTCCAATTTTTTCAAAGCCCTGAGCCCTTCCCACTCGAAAATGGCAGTGTTTTGTCGGAACTGACCCTGGGTTTTCACACCTTCGGAACCCTGAACGCCGAGCGCAACAATGTCATTTGGGTTTGCCACGCGCTCACGGCCAATTCGGATGTTTCAGATTGGTGGGCCGGACTGTTTGGACCGGGCAATGTGTTCGATCCGGAAAAATACTACATCGTCTGCGCCAACATGATTGGGTCCTGTTATGGCAGCACCGGGCCACGCAGCATCAACCCGGCTACCAGAAAAGCCTACGGGACGGATTTCCCGCTCGTGAGCATGCGCGACCTTGCACGTTCGCAGGATTTATTGCGCCAACATCTTGGTATTGAATCTATTGCGTTGTGTATTGGCTGTTCTTGCGGCGGACACCAGGTGCTGGAACTGGCTTATTTGATTCCAGCGAAAATCAAAAAAATCGCCCTGCTCGTCTGCGCCGCCCGCGAATCCGCCTGGGCCATTGCCATCCACGAAAGTCAGCGCATGGCCATTGAGGCGGACCCCACTTGGGCACACGACGAAGACAATTCTGGCCAGGCAGGGCTTCGGGCTGCCCGGGCCATTGGGCTTTTGAGTTATAGAACCATTGAAGCTTATCGCGACACACAATCCGATACCGACGAACGTAGCGATTGGTTCCGGGCGGCCAGCTACATGAACTATCAGGGCGAAAAACTCGTGCGTCGGTTTTACAGCCAATGCTACTGGCACCTGACCAAAACCCTCGACACCCACCACATGGGCAGAGGGCGTGGGGGCATTTCCGCGGCCCTGGCGCAATTGACCATGCCCGCTTTTGTTTTTTCGATTCAAAAGGACCTGCTCATCCCACCTTTCGAGCAGGAACTGCTGGCCAAATACCTACCTACAGCGGAGTTTTTTTCCTGCGATTCGGCCTTTGGGCACGATGGCTTTTTGATTGAAACGGAAGTGTTACGGGAAAAACTGGGCGCGTTTTTGGACTCATCAACCTGATAAACCCTTCCCCAATCACCGCGTAGTAAATCGGTACACCGTAGAAGTCTGGTACGTTTCCCCAGGATTCAGCACCGTGGTGGGAAACACTGAGCGGTTCGGCGAATCCGGGTAATGTTCGGTTTCGAGACAAAGCCCTGTGCGATGTTGGTAGGCAAGGCCGCCTTTTCCGATGACCGTTCCGTCCAGAAAATTTCCCGAATAAAACTGGATGGCCGGTTCGGTGGTCAAAACTTCCATGACGCGCCCGCTCGTGGGTTCGCTCAAAATCGCCGCAGATTTCATGTTTTTCGAGCCGTCGGACAATACCCAGCAGTGGTCGTAGCCACCGCCGAATTTGATTTGCTGGTCGGCGGCATCATTGATACGCGCCCCAATTGGGGTCGCTTTGGTAAAATCGAACACCGTTCCGGCCACAGAGCGCAGCTCGGCGGTTGGAATCAAAGTGCTGTCCACCGGCAAATACGTGGCGGCGTTCAAGACCAGTTCGTGCCCCAAAATATCGCCTTTACCAGCCAGGTTGAAATAGGCATGGTTGGTCAGGTTGACGATGGTTTTTTTATCGGTAGTGGCCGTGTAGTCCATTCGCAAAGCATTGTCTTTCAAGAGGGTATATACCACTTCGACGCTCAGGCTACCAGGGTATCCCTCTTCTCCGTCCTTGCTTAAGTAGGTCAATTTCAAGGCAGGTTCTGGACCGTCCACGGGAGTCGCGCTCCACAAAACCTTGTCAAAGCCCTTGATTCCGCCATGCAAATGGTTACCGATGTTGTTCGTCGCCAATGAATACGGCACGCCGTCCAGCGAGAATTTCCCTTTAGCAATCCGGTTGCCGTAGCGACCGATGATGGCTCCAAAATACGGTGTGCCACGCAGGTAGCCCGACAGCGAGTCGCAGCCCAGGACGATGTCTTCGTATTTTCCGGCTTTGTCAGGGGCCGTCCACGACACGATGGTTCCGCCGAAATTGGTGATTTTCACCGTCATGCCCTGCGCATTGCGGAGCGAAAACAATTCCACCGCGCTCCCATCGGGCAGGTTTCCGAAACTGGATTTTTCAATACTGGATTTGGGCGTTTCAGTCTTTTTGTCTGCCGATTGTTGACAGGCGAAAAAGGAGGTTGAGCTCATCAGAAGGGCGAAAACGCCGTAGAGAATGCGATTTTTCATTATTTTTTGATTTATTTCTTTGCCACGAATTGAGGAATGTTTTGCCACGAATTGCACTAATTTTCACGAATTAAGAGGGGTATGGTATCTAATTCGTGAAAATTAGTGCAATTCGTGGCAAAAAAATCGCTCAATTCGTGGCTAAATTTTCAAGTTCGTTCAAAATATCAATCCCGGTAAAATCCGACACACAACGGAGCACACTCGGAATTTCTGCGAACTCCTCTGCCCGGTGCGTGGTGGTAAGGATAATGGCTTTCATGCCAGCATTCAGGGCTGTTTTTGCGCCCGTTGGGGAGTCTTCAAAAACGAGACAATTGGCATACGGCACCCCCAGTTTGTCTGCCACTTTGAAAAAAACCTCCGGTTCCGGCTTTCCCTTTTCCACATCATCGGCATGAATCACGGCCTGGAAATAGTGTCGGATACCCAGGTTGTCAAGCGCAAAATCAACATTCGCTTTTGGGGCCGCTGTGCCAATACCCATCGGGATACCGTTTTTCTGAGCGGTTTCAAGCAGTTCGGCAAGGCCAGCAATCAGTTTCAGGTCGGGCAAAAAAATGGACCGATACCAACGCTCCTTTTCGAAGGAAATGCGCTCGCGTTCTTCAATACTGTATTTGCCCGGGAATAGCCGCTCGATGATTTCCACGTTTTTCCCGTGACAAGTTGCTATCACTTCTTCGAGCGTGAGTTCTAGGCCATATACGGCCAGTGTTTTTTGCCAGCCCCGGTGGTGGGTCATCATATTGTCCACCATCGTGCCGTCCATGTCAAAAATGAGTGCCATTGGTAATGTCCTGATATTGATTGATATTAAAAATTGGGGTATTATATTGATTGTCAATTATTTAGAAGAGAAAAAGTATGGCTTGTTAATTCCATATCCCATCAATTTTTCACCCGAATCACCGAGAAGGAATTCGCTGCCAAAACCACGCTCGCTTTTTTGTCTTTCACTTCGATGGCCGTCTCTGTTGGGCCAATCGCCATGGGCTGGTCGAGCGAGTTGACGGCTTCGAGGTTGTCGCTTTTGAGGACGATGAGTTTACCCGTGTTATTTGTATTTTTAAATCCGACCAGACGGATTTCAGCGGGTTTCGCGGAAGCAGTGGTATTGACAATTTTGACAATGACCTCCTCCGTGACGGCATCAAACGCAGCAGAAGCGTACAATCCATCCTGACCACTAGCAACCGCATTTTGATAGGAAATCGGCAGCACTTTGGAGCCTTTGTTGGTAGCGTAGAGCTTCTGGACGTAGTAATTCGGTGTACCGTAGGCGCGCAAATTGTCGAACCAAATCAGATTGGGCGTCCATTGCCAGCCTTCCGTGTGGGCAAAAAGTGGCGCATAAGAAGCCATGTGAACCATATCCGCATTGCGTTCCAAACCCGTCATGAACGCGGCCTCTGAAATGGCGCATCGCCAATTGTTTTGGTTGTCAGGGCTCACCACGGCCACACTTTGTGCCGCGTATTCACCAGCAAAAACACGCGGACCCTTGCGGTCGTATTGGTCGTAACGGTTGGCGTTTTGCAAAAACCAGCCCGGGCTTCGGTAATAGTGCTCGTCCACAATTTCAGCTTTCAAAGCTGTCATTTCTTTGCTCAAGTAGTCGAACATTTCACCATCGGCCGAAGGCCCAACGCTGGAAATCAGCCGGATTTCGGGGTATTTCTCCTTGATGGCTTTGCTGAAAATGGCGTAGCGTTCCACGTATTGTTCGCCCCATTGTTCGTTGCCGACACCCAAAAATTGGAGGTTGAACGGCACGGGATGGCCCAAATCGGCGCGGAGTTTGCCCCATTTGGTGGTGGTAGTCGAGCCGTTGGCAAACTCGATCAAATCCAGTGCGTCCTGAATGTAGGGGTCAAGTTGGTCGAGCGGCACCACCTCCCCTGTGTTGAATTGACAGGCCATGCCGCAGTTCAGGATGGGCAGTGGCTCGGCACCAATGTCTTCCGCAAGCTGGAAATATTCAAAAAAACCAAGTCCAAAGGTTTGAAAGTAGTCGGGCGTGGGACGGTGCGCAAACTCCGTGTTCCAGCGGTTGATCATCACTGCTCGGTCCTCCAGTTTGCCAATGGTTTTTTTCCATTGGTAGCGGGTGGCCAATTCGCGGCCTTCCACGATACACCCGCCCGGGAAACGCAGGAAACCAGGCTCCATATCCGCCAAAAGCTGCACCAGATCGGCCCGCAACCCACCCGGACGGCCTTTCCAGGTTTTTTGTGGAAACAGCGAAACCATATCCATATCCACCGCCCCCTTACTTTCGAGCCAGATAAACAGCTTGGCCTTAGGCTCCGTGGAGGAGGCTGTAATCTTGGCTTTTTGGTGAATCCAGGATTTGCCGATGATGTTCAAACTGGCTTTCCCAAGGACTTCACCCGCCGGGTTTTGGAGTTCAATCCGGAGACTCAACACCTGCTCGCCAGCCTGTTTTGCCCAAACCGAAAAGTCGTACGACTCCCCAGCCCGAACCCCCATTCCGCGGAAACCTTCGTTGGAGAAGCCGTATTTGCCCTCCGGACCAAGATTTGTGGCGCGGAGATAGTGTGGGTTAATGGCGTTTTTGT
>JALHPW010000050.1 GCA_022842255.1 Saprospiraceae bacterium
GTTGGGAATTTACAAATATTGTGAGCCCATTGCACTGCGCCAATGCTTGTTGAATCAAAAACGAATGCCCCAAATTAAACGGAGCGAATTTCCCTAGAATGAAACCTTGTACCATGTTTGCTTACTTTTGCGCCCGTACCCCGGAACTCCGTTCCGGGGATAACCAAATTTGCCCGAAACAGGGTTTCGGGATAAAAAACACTCGTCGTGCCAAGCATAACCACCACCACAAAGAAAGTTCAAAAAACGGGCAACCAAGTTCCCATTCCCAAAGAAATACTCAAAAACGCTTTTAGGTTCATGGCCACCGCTAAAGCCATGACCGATATTTATGAGGCCAATTTCAAGTTCGTAAGCAAATACGTCCACGCCACCTCTCGTGGGCATGAGGCCATACAGCTCGCGGTCGGAATGCAACTGCAAACCCAGGATTTTGCTTATCCCTATTACCGCGACGATAGCATGTTGCTTGGCATGGGCCTCCGCCCTTATCAGTTGATGCTGCAGCTCATGGCCAAACGCGACGACCCCTTTTCTGGCGGGCGTTCCTATTATTGCCACCCATCCTTGCGAGACGAAAATTTCCCAAAAATCCCACACCAAAGCAGCGCCACCGGGATGCAGGCCATCCCCGCTACCGGCGCAGCACTTGGATTTTGGTACCGCGAACGCCTGGCGGAAACCATGGCGCCCTTAGCCCAACAGGTTTCCAACGGTGAGCATTTGGTGGACCTGGAAAATCCTTATCCATACCATTTCAAATCCAACGGGAAAGCAAAGACGAACAACATTGCGCTTGCTGCTCAGCCAGGACTCGTGGTTTGTTCCCTGGGCGATGCCTCTGTGACGGAAGGGGAAATTGCCGAAGCGTTTCAGATGGCTGTGTTGAAAAAACTACCCATTTTATACCTCATTCAGGACAATGGATGGGACATTTCCGCCAATGCCGCCGAAACCCGGGTGGCCAACGCGTTTGAATATGCCAAAGGCTTTCCTGGATTGGAGGCGGTCAGTATTGAAGGCAATGATTTTGCCCAATGTTGGACCACTGTTCAGGAAATCATGGAAACCATCCGGCGCGAGCGAAGGCCTTTTTTGCTCCATGCCCGGGTGCCATTGCTCAACCATCATACTTCCGGGGTGCGCAAAGAATGGTATCGCGACGATTTGGAGGAGCACGCCAAACGTGACCCCTACCCTATTTTGGAAAAACTGTTGTTGGACAATGGGTTCACTAAAAAAGACCTCCAACAAATTGAAAGCGAGGCCATTGCAACAGTAGCGGCTGATTTTGAAGCCTCCAAAAATGCGGAAGACCCCAGGCCGGAGGATTTGTTCACGCACGATTATGCCCCAACGCCCATCACCGAAGAACGTGGGGAACGAAGTCCCGCCAATGGAGAAACCAAGGTAATGGTGGATTGCGCTTTGTTTGCCATTGAGGAACTCATGCGCGAGTATCCGGATTGCCTCTTGTATGGACAGGATGTGGGTCGACGACTGGGCGGGGTTTTTCGGGAAGCCGCTACCTTGGCTGAAAAATTTGGTGACCATCGGGTATTCAACACACCTATCCAAGAAGCTTTTATTGTAGGCAGTACGGCAGGAATGAGTGCCGTGGGGTTGCGTCCAATCGTGGAAGTACAATTTGCCGATTATCTCTGGCCAGGGCTGAATCAATTGTTCACCGAAGTGGCGCGTAGTTGCTACCTGAGCAATGGGAAATGGCCGGTAAGTTGTGTATTGCGGGTTCCTATCGGTGCGTATGGGAGCGGCGGCCCCTACCACAGCAGCAGTGTGGAAAGTGTGGTCGCCCAAATCCGTGGGGTGAAAATTGCCTACCCGAGCAATGGGGCGGATTTGAAAGGACTGCTTAAATCAGCATGGCACGACCCCAATCCCGTGGTCATCTTTGAACACAAGGGACTGTACTGGAGCAAGGTGCCCGGTACGGATGCCGCGCGCACGGTGGAACCCGATGCCAATTATGTCGTCCCATTTGGCAAGGCCAGAACTGCCTTATCCGCTGAAAATCAAGCCATTGAAAAAGGGGAAAGCCTGGCAGTCATCACCTATGGTATGGGAGTCCATTGGGCTTTAAATGCTGCGGCACAATTTCCAGGTCAAATCGAAATCCTGGATTTGCGGACCCTATGTCCACTCGATGAAGCAGCGATGTACGAAGCGGCCCGCAAACACGGTCGGGTATTGGTCGTAACGGAAGAACAGGTGAATGGCTCCTTTGCACAAAGCCTGGCCGCAAGGATTCAGGAAAATTGCTTCACGTACCTGGATGCTCCCGTTAAAACGATAGGCGCAGAAAACATGCCAGCGGTGCCCCTCAATATGACCTTAGAGCAAACCATGATTCCCTCTATTGAAAAGGTAGCCAAGGCCATACACGAAGTACTTAACTTTTAACGATGAACTGGTAACGATGAACGATGAACACTGAGCGTGTTATTCATTCATCGTTCATCGTTACCAGTTCATCGTTAAAAGTTAAAACCACTTTACCACTCCTTCCAAAAGCCATTGGCGAAGTTTTCCGCCGTAGGGTGGTAGGAAGAAATCGGTGGTCGGCATCCAACGGGCTTGGTATAGCACACCGCGCTGGTTGGTGAATTCCAAAAAGCCAAACTCTCCGTGGCATTTGCCTGTTCCGCTGTTGTTGCTCCCGCCAAACGGCAATTCCGAATTGTAAAAATGTGGCCCACAATCGTTGACCGTAACGCCTCCTGCACGGGTTTCAGCGATGATTTTGCTAACGCGGCGGTCGTCTGCGCTAAAAAGGTACATAGCGAGCGCCTTTGGCTTGGAATTGATGTACGAAATGGCGTGCTCAAGGGTATCGTATTTCCGGATGGGCAGCAAGGGGCCAAAAATTTCTTCTTCCCAGATTTGGGCCTCTTCTGGAACCGCAGTCAATATGGCAGGCGCGATATATTGTTCATTCTCAGCGGTTTCCCCACCTAAGACCAGGTTGGCACCACGCTGAACAGCATCATCGAGCAGCCCTTTGACGCGTGTAAAATGCCGACCGTTGATGATGCGGCAAAGGTCGGGGCCTTGTTGAATGGCTGCTGGGGTGTTGCCATAAAACTGCTTGACCTTGGCTTTCATTTTTTCCAGCAGGGCATCGTGGACGCTTTCGTGCACCAATACATAATCGGGCGCGATGCAGGTCTGGCCGGCATTGACCAGTTTAATCCACATGATTTTTGCAGCGGCCGTATCCAGGTTGGCGGTTTCATCCACCACGACCGGGCTTTTACCGCCCAGCTCAAGTGTGACGGAGGCCAGGTGTTCGGCTGCGGCGCGCATCACAATTTTACCAACCTGCGTGCTTCCCGTGAAAAACACATGGTTAAATGGCATGGACAGCAATTCCTGCGCCACGGTGGCATCCCCCTCAAAAATGCTGACCTCTCCTGGCGGAAAACATTCGGTCACAATTTGCCGCATTACCGCGCTGCTATGGGGTGCCAGTTCGGAGGGTTTCAAAATGACGCAATTGCCCGCCGCAATGGCCGAAACCAAGGGGTCGAAGGTCAGATTAATCGGAAAATTCCAAGGGGAAAGGATGAGACAAAGTCCTTTGGGCTCATAAACAATCTCGGAATAGGAACGAAAAAGCGTGAGCGAAGTCCCCACGCGTTTGGGGGTCATCCAGGATTGCAGATGTTGGCTGGTATGGCGTATTTCGTGTAAGACCACGCCAAGTTCCGTGATATTGACCTCTGTAGGGCTTTTACGCAAGTCGGCCCACATAGCAGCCTCGATTTCCTTCCGATGATGCAGGATGGCGTCGTACAATCGGCGGAGTTTGGCAATACGCTGTCTGGCATTGCTGCGCGCCACCTCCCATTGGTGGTGTTGTTGAAGGGCAAATACACGATGGATTTCGGCTTTGATTTCGGGATTGACAGCAGGAGCTGTGTGCATGGATGACATAGGTGGACGGAATTGGGAGCTGGTTTAAGGGAACAGTATGCAAAGGTTCAAAAAATCGGGGAATCTAAGCCACCGGAGACATTTTCGCCAATTTTAAATACACTGAACAACGGCTCAATACTTTAAAATTCTTTTGTTATTCTACCGCTTATCAATATTTTAGACCGAATAATATTTTGTTTAAAAAATTTAGTTAAAAAATTTGTCCAGAAAATTTCTTGCCCCTAACATTGGGTGTTGAAATTTTACAAGACGTTAAAATGGAGGGCTTGTGCAACCAAGCGTACCTCTCAAACGTCCAGTATAAAAATCCAATTGGAAGTTCTTTAGCATCGTTAACCATTAAAACATTCGCTACGCTATGATGAAAGTAAGTGTGCAGTCCATTCATTTCAATGCAGATGCAAAGTTGGTAGAGTTTATCGAGCAGAAATTGATGCGTCTCAACCGTTATTTTGACAAAAATCGCTCAGTAGAAGCTGAAGTTCATCTCAAACTACAAGATACCGGTGGTGCTGTCAAGGAAAAAGTGATTGAAATCAAACTCCATGTACCCGGCGGTTGGATGATTGATAAAAAAACAGGCCGGACATTTGAATCAGCCGTCACCGCATCCGCCGACACTCTTAAACGTCAATTGCTACGGCACAAAGAAAAAACGACCACCTATCCACACATTCGATTGACTGATTTGTAAAACAGTTTCAAAAAAGCAAGTATTCCAGGGACTCCCCTGACACACGCAGCCGCAATCAAGGCTGGAAGCCCGGTCACCCACGACCGGGCTTCGTTTTTGCGCGGCTTTGGTTCGTAATACAAACCTATTCCTCGTAAAATCACCTTGCGCCTTCGCGGCGTTGCGTGAAATATACCCTAGTAAAATTAAATTGCTTTCACAGAAACCGCACAACCACCACCCGCTACCAAATTGATATTCAATCGGTCACCTTTCCGCACCTTGATTTTGCGGATACTCACCGGATACGGATTGTCCAAATAGTGCGCGCCCTTGCCGTCTTCATAAATTGTAGCCTCATAGGTTTTGCCCGATTGCAAAAAATCCAGCTTGACTTTAAATTTACGAGGCGTTTCGTCCGTCATACTGCCGATGAACCAATCATCCGCCCCTTTTTGACGACGAGCGATGGTGACAAAATCCCCCACCGCTGCATTCAGGATTTTAGTGTCCGACCAATCTGTGGGTACATCCCGGATAAACTGAAATACGTCGGGGCGTTTTTCATAGTTCTCCGGCAAATCAGCAGCCATTTGCAGCGGCGAATACAAGGTCACGTACAACGCAAGTTGCTTCGCAACCGTGGTGCGCACCCGGTCTTTTTTGGCTTTGTCAAACTGGTTTAGTTCCACCTGGAAAATACCCGGCGTGTAATCCATCGGCCCGCCCAACAGTCGCGTAAAAATTAAGGTAAGTTCATGGCTGGGGTCATTGCCCTTGCTCCAAGCGTTGAATTCCATGCCACGAGCCGCCTCCGATGCCATGAAATTGGGCCAAGTGCGGTGTAGTCCGCTCGGCCGAACAGGTTCGTGCGCACATACCATGATCTTTTTTTCGGCGGTGCGGCGCAACACCTCATTGTAATGGTTGATCATCCATTGACCATCGTGCCATTCCCCTTTGGGCTGAATAAACCCGACATACCCGGTTTTGATGGCGTTGAATCCGTTTTTGAGGTAATAATCGTAGGCCGTGTCCATTTGTCGCTCATAGCTGAGCACGGCAGACCCCGTTTCGTTGTGGATGATTATTTTCACACCTTTCTCTTTGGCGTAGCGGCTGAGTTCGGCCATATCGAAATCCGGATACGGCTTGGCAAACTCAAAAATCTCTGGTCGCATTACGTTGAACCAATCTTCCCAGCCCTCAAACCAGCCTTCCACCAACACGCCTGCAAAGCCGTTTTTGGCTGCAAAATCGATGTACCGTTTTACATTTTCGGTGTTGGCCCCATGCCTTCCGGTGGGTTTCCCATTCTTGTCCCGGTAGTGCCAATCGGATTTTCCCACATGGAGTTCCCACCAAATCCCTACGTATTTCTGCGGTTTGATCCAGGATAGATCGCCTTTGATTTTGCAGGGTTCGTTCAGATTGAGAATCAAGCGATTGCTCAAAATGCCTGCTGCATCCGGGCTGAGCAGGATGGCCCGCCATGGGCTAACGAAGGGCAGTTGGTTGATGGATTTTACGGTCGAATCGGCGGTTGGGATGACAAAGGTTTTGAACCGACGGGTGGCACGGTCCAACTCGAGGTGCATGGCGCCGTAATCTACCAAGGCTGCTTCGGCGATGGACATACAATACCCGTTTTCCGCTTGCATGGTTACGGGCGTTTGTACGGCATGCACATTGGTGATGTGTTGTACAAAAGGCTCAATATCAGTGAGATGCTTGGTCGCATCAATGGCGCTGAGTTTTGATTGGGTGTAGGTGTGCTCATTGGAATCCCAGTCGCAGGGCGCCCACCAAGCCGTATGGTCGGCGGTCATCTGGAATTCCGTCCATTCATCCTGGATCACAATTTGGGTGTCGTTTTCCTGTTTCGGGAATTCATAACGGAATCCCACCCCATCGTTGTACGCCCGAAACACGATGCTAAAACGGAGCCCATCCGAACTGATAAGATGCAGTTGAAGCCCCTTGTAATGGTTGCTGATTTCCGCTACTTCGCCCCAAACCGGCTTCCAGTTTTCCTTTTCGGTGGAACTGCCATCCCCAACCCTTTTCAAACCGGTACTCAGGTTGTGACCACGCAATTGGAGCCCAAGCCGGGACGCCCCAACAACTTCCTTCCCTTTGTACCTGACTTTGTAGCTCGCCTCCCCTTTTTCATTCAACATCAAAGTGGCCTGAACGTCGTTGTTGGGCGAGGAAACCGTTTTGGAAAATGGTTGTGCAATGGCAGAAAATATGCCTGCAAAAAGCAATAGAAGGGCAAAACCTACTCTTTTTATCATCTTTTGAATTATGTGTTGTTTGGCCACAAAGGACTTTATTTTCATCGAACCACCGTCACATTTCCGGAAATACTCAGTTCCAATCCATCCTTAAATTTGAGTTTTGCCATCCATACAAACACGCCCGGGTTTACGGGACGTCCGCGGAAAGTACCATCCCAACCGCTCGGCTCATCGTTGGGCAAAAAGTTTTCCTTTTCAAAAACCCACTCACCCCAGCGATCGAATACAGACAATCGCTGAATTTGCTCCAGGGATTCGTCTGAAAACACCGTAAAATAATTGTTTGAACCATCGTCATTGGGCATGAACACATTGGGGACATAAATATTCCGTTTCAACACCATGATATCAATGATGTGCAGGCTATCGCAACCTTCAGTGGTCTGGTAAAGGAAAGGATATTGTCCAGCACGTCCAGTTCGGGTACCGTCCGGCAATTGAAAAGTCGCACCTTCATAAAGGGTCACACTTTCAAACGTCGTAACGGAATCCGTGAAATCTTCCACCCACAAATTGTTCAAGATGCTCGCACAACCTGCTGAATCCCTTACCGTTACACTGTATGTATCGGAAGGCAAAGCCGCAAAGTAACCTTCCAAATTGCTTTCCAAACCTGGGTCTATGGTAAACGAATAAGCGCCCGCACCACCGCCCGCCGAAACGGCCACAAAGCCAAATGGATGCCGACAATCCACCGACCCAAGGCTGTCAAGTTGAAGCAGCAAGGGGGAATCCTCCTGAATTTGATACGTGCCTATGTGGGTGCAAAAAGCCGCATCTCGTATGGTAACCTGATAATTGCCGCCTGGCAAATCCTCAAATAGCCCAAAAGACTGCCAGGGCCCAGCATCCAACTGAAATTGAAATGGGGCCGTCCCAGAAATCGCCGCCACTTGAATGGTCCCGCCTTCCAGACAGCCAGCATCTTTAATCGCCAACAGCGAATCCAACACTGGTGGGGGCTCGTTCACGAGGTACGAAGCTGAATCCTCACAGCCAGCGGCATCCCGAATGTTTAGGAGGTAATTCCCCGGCGGCAAATCCTGAAACAATCCAATGGACTGCCATGGCCCCCCATTGATTTGATATTCAAAGGGTGCAGTACCTGAAATCCCGCTTATTTCCAAATACCCGCCTGCTATACAAGTGGCATGTACGAGGGACAAAAGCGAGCCCTGTAGCAAGGGTGGGGCCTCCACCAAATAGGCCGAATTTTGAATACAGCCACCCGCGTCGCGAATCGAAACCGAATAATTCCCGGCTGGCAAATCCATAAAATCACCAGTGTTTTGCCAAGGCCCGCCATTGATTTGGAATTCAAAGGGTGCTGTACCAGAACTTGAGGCAACCACAAGATGGCCTCCTTCCACACAGGTTGCATCGACCAAAAGCAGTAGTGAATCCTGCGGTAAGGGTGGTCCAGCCACGGTGTAGGCACCTGTTTGCGTACAACCGGCCGCATCCTGAAGAGTGAGGGTGTAATTGTTGGCAGGCAGGTCCGTAAACATCCCATTCGTTTGCCAAGGCCCACCGTTCAGCTGAAATTCAAAAGGAGGAGTGCCGGAAATTGGGTTGACAGAAATCGTACCACCAAGGACACAGGTTGCGTTTATGAGTGAAACCAGCGAAAACTGGGCAGGCGGCGCCATACCCACCACGTAGTTTTCTGAAACGGTACAACCCGCATCGTCCCGGAGTGAAATCGCATAATTCCCGGCAGGCAATCCCAGGAATGAACCATCTGGCTGCCAAGCGCCCCCATTTAATTGATATTCAAAGGGAGCAGTGCCCGAAATGGCGTTTACAAAGATTTCGCCGCCTGAGACACAAGTCGCATCCTGCAGCGAAACCAAGGAAAACTGCGCGGGCGGCGCCATGCCTACCTGGTAGTTTTCCGAAGTGGTACAACCCGCGGCATCTCGAAGCGAAACCGTGTAATTCCCGGCAGGCAAACTGGGGAATGCCCCATTCGATTGCCAGGGCCCACCGTTCAGTTGAAACTCAAAAGGGGATGTGCCGGAATTGGCATTCACAGTAATTGCCCCGCCTGAAACACAGGTTGCATCCAGCAGCGACATCAAAGAAAGTTGTGCCGGAGGTGGTGGCGCTATGGTATAATTCGCCGAAGCCGTACAACCAGCAGCATCCCGAAGCACTACGGTATAGTTGCCGGCAGACAAACCTGAGAACGTCCCATCCGGCTGCCAGGCCCCACCATTCAACTGAAATTCAAAAGGAGCGGTTCCTGTGCTTGCGTCAACGGAAATAGCCCCTGAAGCGACACAGGTTGCATCCACCACCGACAACAAGGTAAGTTGTACTGGTGGTGGTGGTGCTACCGAATAATTTTCGGTGGAAGTGCAACCCGCAGCATCCCGAAGCACAACGGTATAATTCCCGGCGGGTAAACCAGAAAATGTCCCCCCCGGCTGCCAAGGCCCTCCAATTAATTGATATTCAAACGGAGCGGCACCATTGCTTGCGCTAACGGAAATGGCCCCTGGAGCAACACAAGTTGCATCCACCACCGACAACAAAGAAAGTTGAGTGGGCAGCGGTGGTGCCACGGTAACCTGTTCAACGGAGGTACAACCAGCGGCATCACGAACCGTAATGGTGTAACTCCCAGCAGCCAACCCCGAAAACAGCCCATTGGATTGCCAGGGACCGCCGTTCAATTGAAACTCAAATGGAGCGGTGCCGGAGGAGGCCGCCAGCTCAATGGATCCTCCAGCAATACAACTGGCATCCTGCAAGTTCAACAAGGTATCCTGAACCGGCGGTGCCCCTCCAATCGAATAATTATGGCTGTGGGTACATCCAAAGGAATCGCGCATCGTGACCACATAATTTCCTGAAAACAAATTGGAAAATGTCCCGCTGCTTTGCCAAGGCCCGCCATCCAACTGGAATTCAAAGGGAGCGGTGCCGGAAAGTGCCCCGACCACAATGCTCCCCCCACCTGCACATCCAGCGTTGGAAAGTGCGACCAGGGTTTGCTGTACCGGTGCTGGAGCATTCAAAACGGCCACCGTATCCAAGGTACATCCACCGTAAAAGTGAAGCCCGATTTGATAGGCACCTGGTGGCAGGTTGGCGAATACACTATCCGATTGCCAGGTGCCGCCATTGAGGCTGAACAACAAGGCCGTAGATTGTAGGATGGAGATTTGTCCGCCTTGTCCAGAACATGCCGGGGCTTGCAGTTCGATCGACAGGTTATTGGAAACTGGATGCGCAGGTTCGGTGCCGGTGGGCAACATCAACCCGGACAACATCTTGCCGGTTTCGCCGGGCTGCGCACCATTGGAATATCCTTGACTGGAGAATCCATTGAGGCCACCTTGTAAAAATGGCACCACATTGGGCACCGCTTGGGTGAGCAAAAGCTTGCCTCCACCTCCGCCACCGCCGGGGCCGTGTATCTGAAATTGAGGGGTGTAGGGGTTGGAGCCGCCACGCCCCCCTCTGAGCTGGCAATTCAGGGTACCGCTCACCGTCCCTAGTTGCAACACAATGGTTCCGCCCGCACCGCCGCCACCTTGCCCATCATTTTGCTCAGCTCCGCCAAACACATCGACCCCATTGGCAAGAATACTAAAACCATTGGTTTGCAGGGAATTGGCCAAGAGGAAAACAATGCCGCCACCTGAGCCGCCCGAACTGCCCAACTCATCATTGGCATGTCCTGCCCCAGCGCCACCACCCAGTAATATCTTATCGGTTTGATTGTCAAAATATTTTTGCCCTCCAATCCCAGAAGTATTGGGCGTGGCGCTGGGTGGCGGGAAAGTGATTTCCAGTCCGCCATCGCCCCCCATGCCCCCATTCGCACCGCCACCGCCGCCGCCATTGTGCGCATTGCCGCCACCGCCACCATTGCCGGCCCGGCCCCGGCCAAAAGAAAAATCCTGGGGAATTAGGACAATGCCTTCCCCTTTTTGCGCAGCCAAAGTGGACTGAGGAGGATAGAAATATTGCTGTTCACCAAATACCCAAGGGATATTGTTCATTTCGACCTGTCCACCACGGAAGCCCAAACCACTGACATCGAGATTGCCCATCAGAACCAGGTTTTGAACATCCAAGGCCAGCACGCCACCCACCGTCCCGTTCCAGGGCAGGCAAGTGATGCCACACACCATGGCGGAATCGTATTCTGGTACCCGCACCAATTGGACTTTACCACTCAAATCGTACGGGCGGGTGAGTGCAAATTGCAACTGAATGGTATTCCCGGCTACAGATTGCACCCGATTAAGTTCGTAATTTCCGATGCAATTCGTGTTGAGGACCGTACCAAAACCAGGGGTATTGGAGAGGTCCACCTGTGGCACCTGCATTTGGAGAAGCAACACTTTGTCGCCGGGATTGAAACCCGTAACGGGTCCGACTTGCAAGGTGCTACTGTCGCAACCAAAGCCCAGAACGGGTGTATAATGGTTGATAATGCCTGATAAACAAGGCGGGGTAGGTTCGGGGAATTTCAAATCAGGGGCAGGGCCAAAGGGCCACAGCACTGCGTAGAGCCAAATAGTTAGGTAGGGCAACATTGATTAAATACTGTTTAAATCGGAGCGGGTGAATCTCGTCGGCAAGTTAAGGGGTTTTGGAAACACAAATCCCGATTTGCCCGGTCTGTCATTTCGCTGTTAACATTTTTTAAAAAACAAACTCGCAGCCCGCTTTCGGGCTGTCTTTCCTACTTTTGCCCGCTTTTTCACCCGCCGGAGCCTCTGCGAAGGCAGGTTTTCCGCCCAATTCAAAAAAACTTGAAGGAGCATCCAGCCAAAATTTCGAAAAAATTTCATTCAAAAAAACACCAATCTACACCTTCCGATATGCTTAAAAACTTGATTGCAGCCGCCGCCATGATGATTCTGGCCTGCTCGGCTTCTGCCCAAACCGACCCCACGCTTTTTACGGTAAAGGGCAATCCGGTATCCGTTTCCGAGTTTAAATACATCTATTCCAAAACCAACCAGGACAAAGCAGATTTCTCCGAACAGAGCCTCCGTGAATACCTCGAACTCTACACCAATTTCAAACTCAAGGTCCAAAAGGCCCGCGATATGCAGTTGGACACCATCGCAGCGCTGAAAAGCGAACTGGATGGCTACAAAAAACAGTTGGCGAAGTCTTACTTGGAAGACAAAGAAGTGACGGACAAACTCATCCGCGAAGCCTACGACCGGATGCAGCTCGACCTTGATATCAGCCACATGTTGGTGAGCTGCGACCGAAACAAACCAGCTGCCGACACACTTTATGCCTACAACCGCGCCTTGAATTGGCTTAAAATGATTCAAAAAGGGGCCGATTTCAATAAAATCGCCCGCGACAGCTCCGAAGATAAATCCATCAAGGACAACGGGGGCAACCTCGGATTCATCACGGCCATGTTGCCGGATGGATACTACGATATCGAACAAGCGATTTACTCCGCTAAGGTTGGTGATATCGTTGGCCCAGTGCGCTCCAATGCCGGTTACCACCTTCTGCGCGTCAACGCGTCCCGCCCAGCGCGTGGCGAAATCGAGGTAAACCAAATCCTCATCCGCAAAGGCGAAACCCCGGAGAAGAATGACCTGAAAAAAATGCGTGCAGACAGTGCTTACAACGCACTCGTGGCCGGCGGCAAGTGGGAAACTGTTTGCCAAACGTATTCTGACGACAAAACTACCGCTAGCAAAGGCGGGTATATCGGTTTCTTTGGCATCAACCGCTACCAACGCGTATTTGAAGACGCCGCGTTCGCATTGGCCAAAGACGGCGACTACTCCAAATTGGTAGAAACCACCTTGGGCTGGCACATCATCCAACGCAAAAGCCGTCGCCCGGTAGGTACTTTCGACCAACTCAAACGCGGCCTTTCCGAACGCATCAAACGCGACAGCCGCAGCCAGGCTGCCAAACAGGCCATGGTGCGCCGTATCAAAAAAGAAGGCGATTATTCGGAAGACCAGAAGGTATTCGCTGCTTGGGCTGCCAAACAGGTGGATTCTGTTTTCCATACTTTCAAGTGGAAACCCGACCCAGCGAAACCACAAGACGTACTCTTCCGCTATGGTAATGACAAGGTTTATACCGTGGCTGATTTTGAGGACTACTGCCAACGTTCCGGCCGCGACCGTATGCGCGGTGCGGGCTACCCCTTGCAGGAAACCATCAGCAAATTGTACAAGGCATGGGGCGACGAAACCGCTATGTCGTTCGAAGAGAGTCAGTTGGACCGCAAATACCCAGAGTTCAAATCCCTGATGCGCGAGTACGAAGAAGGCATCCTGCTCTTCGAAGCCCTGAAACAAAACGTGTGGGACCGCGCCAATACCGACTCGGTGGGACTGCTCAAATATTACAATGAGGAGCTCATCATGAAGTACAAATGGAACGAACGTGCCCGCGTGAGCTTCTATACCCTCAAAACCGACGACCCAAAAGTATTGGCCAAGGTGCGCGAGTTTGCCGCGAAAAAACCTTCGGCAGACGTGCTTAAGAAGTTCAATAAGAAGGGCAAACCAGAGGTCATAAGTGTGATGGAGAAGCTCTACGAAAAGGATAAAAACAAAGATCTCGGCACGCTGTGGAAAGGCGGCGATATGACCGAAGCCAAAACGGACGCAGGCACCAAGACCGCTTCGTTCCTCAAAATCGAAGAGATTGTACCGCCCACCACCAAGGCACTTGCAGAAGCTCGTGGTTATGCGGTGGCCGACTACCAGGACTTCCTGGAAAAACAATGGATCAAAGACCTCCGCAAAGAATACCCAATCGTACTGAATGAAGCAACGTTTAAGACGTTGATTAAGAAGTAATTGGGTTCAGAGATTAGGGGTTAGGGTTTAGGGGTTTAGATGGTTGAGCGGACCACTCATCAGAAGCTGAAAAATGCTTTTGAGATGGTTTATTGCCCGCCGCCATCTAAACCCCTCTTGTTTGGTCCTAAACCCTAAATATCTAAACC
>JALHPW010000051.1 GCA_022842255.1 Saprospiraceae bacterium
CAACGGCCAGGTCCACGCCGTTGTAGGTATAAACGGCACCGGGACAAACACTAGGATTCAAGGTTGAACTGGAAACGGGCAAGGCAGCAACCGTTACGGTCACCACCGAATCGCAACCCAGCCAGTTTGTCAAATTAAAGTTTTGCGATTGACCGACGGCCAGGTCCACGCCGTTGTAGGCGTAAACGGCACCCGGACAAACGCTAGGGTTCAAGGTCGAACTGGAAACGGGAAGTGCAAATACCGTTACCGTTACCAACGAATCGCAGCCAATAGCATTCTGGTAAGAAAAAACCTGCGATTGTCCAGCCAGAATGGCGTTCCCTAGGTAATTGGCGGTATAGCCGGGGCAAGCTGTAAGCGCAATGGCACTGGAAGCCGTTGAACACGAATAGGCATCCACCAGCAAATCTGTGTAGACCATGCCGCCACACCCTGTGAGCCCAGCCGAATCCGAAAAAATCACGATTTCCCAAAGTGGGCTAAGCAATTGAGTATCAATCTGAACCGAATAATTGGTAGACAGCACATCCAGCCAGTCAAAGGCCCCGTTTGCGCCCGATTGGTTGGGGGCCACAAGAGTGCCGTTTTG
The DNA here is from genome assembly GCA_022842255.1 of Saprospiraceae bacterium. Classification (GTDB taxonomy): domain Bacteria; phylum Bacteroidota; class Bacteroidia; order Chitinophagales; family Saprospiraceae; genus M3007. The sequence continues at coordinate 593 of JALHPW010000051.1, forward strand.
TAGCAGCTGCACCGGAATTCCAGCTACCAGTGTATCGGCGGCATCAATGATTCCATTGTCGTTTACGTCCGACCAAACCTGGCCAGCAATATTGCCAAAACCGTTGTAGAGCTCCAGCGTGAGCGACGCGCTCTGCGCTTGGCAGCCGCTGGTATCTACCAATTCAGCCCAATACGTGCCACTTTCGGTAGCGGCGAATTGGCTATTGGTTGCCCCAGGAATTGGCGAGCCTTCATAAAACCATTGCCAACTGACAATTTCGGGCATCGGGGGCAGGCAAATCGTATCCGGATTGCAGCGCTCATGGCAGCCCGCGGGTAGGGCAGCAATATTGGGTCCAGGAAGGATGACCACGGGGTCGCTGCTGGCCGAACAGCCAAAGGTATTGGTCGCTTTTACGATATAACTACCAGGAGCTGTCGTAGTAAAAGATGGACCGATGATTCCATTGTTCCAGGCCAAATGCCAATCAGGTTGGTTGGGCCCGAAATAAGAAACCAGGGTGGGGATTCCTGCGCAAAGGTTATCGGCCACCGCAAAAAAATCAGCGGGGGTCGGGTTCACCACAACCGTGAACGGAGGTGTAGTGAAAGAGCAACCACTCGAAACATCCGTAAGCGTCACATCAAACGTATGCGAACCCAGGCCGAGGAGATTGTCACGGTCCTCGGTAAACAACAAGGTCTGACTGATTTCACCAGCAACCGACCACTCGAACTGATAGCTTGCATTGGTGTTGGCCAAAAGCACCACCTCATCGCCTTCACAAATGGTCAAAGGAGAACCAACGGTACCCGTGTTTTGTCCCAATTCGTTGAAAATCTGCGCCTGAATAAACCCATCCGGAGTCGGGTATTCATTGACGACCCTCGCCTCAGGCGAAAACTGACAGCCATTGGCAGCTGTGACGGTCACACCATAAACCCCTTCGGTAGTGACGTGGATGGTATCGGTCGTTGCTCCGTTCGACCACAAATAGCTGCCGCCGAGGGGCGGGGCGAAAAGCTGCGTGTTTTGTCCGTGGCAAATCGTGATGGGGCCACCAGGGGTGATTTCCCCACTCAGTGTATTGGTGGAAATTGGGATCTGCCGAACGGCCGAAGACGTACAGCCCCAGGCGTTTTGGGCGGTAGCGGTTACAGTGTAGGTTCCAATATTGTTCCCATAATCGTGGTAGACTGTGGTGCCTACAGCCGTGTTGGAAAGACTGCTGGGTTGCCCGAAATTCCAGTCAATTTGAATGGCATCGCCACTCGGAAGGGCGATAAACGGGGTGGCTTGATTGGCGCAACCGGGTGGCAAGGTGGCCAGGCCGGGTTGTGCGGCCAATGGAACTTCCACCACCTGACTATACGAGCTGGTGCAGCCCGTTTCGGTAGTGATGGTGAGGGTAGCCAGGTAAGGACCAGGGTCGGCGTATGGGTATTTTGCTTCTTGAGAACTGGTAGAAGCAAAAGTCCCGCCGGACAAATCGCCAAACGACCAATCCCAGGAGACAATGCTGTGGTCGGGGAGCCGGGTGCTTTCATCTGTGAAGACGGTGGAATCGCCCGGACAATCGGGAATTGCCGTAAATTGAGCCAACGCCTCTACATCCACTGAATCGAGGGCTTCGCAGACGGTTCCGTCCTGCAAGAGTACCCGGACGAGTACCAAATATTTGCCCGCATTTTCATAGACAAAGCTGGCGTTATCGCCCGAGGCAGTATCAATTTCGACGCCTCCGGAAATTCCGGTCCACCACAAAGCGCTGCCCGAAACGTATTGCCCTGTGTAGTCGTTGAGCACCAAACGGAACGAATCGCAGCGCGGACTAGGGTCTGGCACCGCTTGTACACTTCCGGGTGGGCAAAATGGGTTTGCGTGTCCGGGATTGTTGCAAACTCCTCCGCCGCCGCCGCCACAATATTCCCACAATAAAATGGGCGGCGCACTGGCCGTACAACCGTATTCATTGGTTACGGTAGCCGTGTAAAGACCGTATTGGTTGGTGGAATAAACGCTTTGATTGACGCCCAGTGGATTTCCATCCCGATACCATTCATAGTCGTAACCCGTATCGTTGTCGGTCAAGGCAAACAGCGGGACATTCAAAGAATTGGCGCAAAAACCTGTGGGACTGGAGGTTGTGACGCTAAGATTAGGGCTTGGATATTCTTCGATATCAAAAGCTGCTACATCGCTACAGCCATTCGCATCGGTGACAAAAAGCAGGTAGGTTCCGGGGCCTACCGAGACAGTAGGCGCATTGGAAATAGGGGATTTGGTGGCAGTTTGCCAAGAATACGTGCTCCAACTACCGGATGCAGATAAGTTGGCGGTTTGTCCTTCACAAATGCCGGCTGGATAAACGGGGTTCACCACCGGTGCCGGATTAACGACGACCATTTCATTGGCGAGTTTTCCACAAACAGAAAGCCGCACCGTGTGGGTGCCAGGTTGTGACCAGAAAATTTCAACGCTGCTGGTCCCTTGCCCTTTCACCACAAAACCAGCGGTGCTCGGGATTACTTCCCATACATAATCCAGGCTTTGACTTTCCGGCATGGCCAGGTAGATGCCAGTTAGGCCTACGCACCGGGTTATCTGCCCCGTTATTTTGGGGTCTTGAAGCGGCATGATGATTTTTCGGATGGTATCGGACACACATCCCGACCCGTCTGCTGCCAAGGACCGGGCTGCGACCCAAAAATTGGCGTTGGAAGTTTGTGGGGCCAGTACGTTGTACGGATTGCCCCAATCCTGTTGGTTGGTCAGACTGTTGGTCCACAGCACTTGTTCACTTACCCCGGTGGCCGTGTAGGTAAATACTTCGTCCGGACAGTAATACGAAGGGCCGTCAATTCCGATGGGTTTGGATGGTGTGGGTACTACCTTGACTTTCCAGTCGGCACGTTCGCTGCAAGTGAAATTTTGGGAATTGAGGGTTGGAACCGCGACCAATAAATACTCCCCTGGACCATTGGCAAACGCAGGGGTGATGGAGCTGATATTGCTAAAGGTCTGTGCCAAGGAGCCGTCGGGGGCGTACACACTCCAATCGCTGGCGTAAGTGGAAAAACTTTTGGGTTGGCCCTCACAAACCTGAAATGGTCCGGTGATGATCATGGGCGGACGAACTTTGACATTCAGGGTATCGGCACCACTACACTCCAGGTAACAATTGTCGTAGCGGACAATTACTTTGAAATTCCCGTTGTAGGAAACACCCCACCGAACCCTAATTTTCGATCTTCCTTGCCCTTCCAAAATGACATTAAACCCGTCCGGCTGTTGAAGTTCCCAGGTATAACTCGTGCCATCAAACGGGCCAATCGAATACTCCACTTCAGTGCCTTTGCAAACCACCGTTGGGCCAATGATTTTCGCCGCATCCGAAATCACGGGTACTTGAATGGCGGAGGCCACGGGGCAGGTGCTTCCTGTACAACTGAGTCCTTCCAGGTTAATAATGCCGTTCGGCCCACCAGTCCATTGAATGGATATTGAATTGTCTGAAGGACCGCCGCCATTGGTAACCGTTCCGTTGGGGGAAACGCCCCAAATAAAACTCCCACAATCCGAATTCGTGGTATAAGTGATTGATTCTCCGGGACAAACAGTTCCTACACAGTCCAGGGTGGGGGCTGATTCTGCCAATACTTCTACCGTTATAAAGGTCGTATCGGCGCAATAACACAGGCTCCGGGCAATCAATGCGACCGAATAAGTGCCTGGCAGATTAAAGGTATGGACAGCGTTTTCTGCCGTCACATTGGAGGCGTCGTCGCTAAATTGCCACTCATACAGATCCGCGTTTTCGCTTTCATTGTCGAACCAAACAGTTTGTCCCCGGCAAACTTTCAGGGTAGAATCGGGGTTGGCCAGAGCCGGTGTCAGCGCCATTTTTGCTTCCGGCATTTCGACGATTTCGACACAGAAATTCCCTTCATAACAACCTTGCCCTTGGCTTCCCACTTTTATTTTACCCGCTCCCGAATCACCCCAAGTTATGGTAGCCTCACTTTTGTCTGCATTGAAAAAATAGCTCACCACCGATCCGGTGATTTCCCAACTGAAATTGCCGAGCACTGAACCATCGCACAAGGGGCCGTAGGGCCCGGCATGATAAGTGACGGTGGTGTTGGGGCATACTTTTTCACAAGCGTTTGCGACGGTAGGCGCACAAAGTCCAGGATTTTGGGAAGTGATTTGCAAAGGACTGGTGACATAAAGCCCAATGCCCCCCTGTGGGTTCCCAAAAGTTCGGGATACCACAGGTCCAGAAGCATTGGAAACCGTCACGGTATAGCTACATCCGAAAGTACAGATGTTGTGGATTTCAAAGGTGTTGCCGGAAAAAACGCCCGTGGAAGACACGCTACCATTGCTAACTTGGGTAACGGTGTAGGTGTAATTGCCGGGAGGCAAGTTATAGGTGTAGACAATTGCTGAACGGTCGCCGCTCAGGCCACAACCCGTGTTGAAAAAGTCAAAGGCGATGGCCGGGTTGTTGCCCACTACTTCCACCGGGAAAGATCTAATGCCTGTACAACCATTGGCATCTGTGACGGTCACGGTATAGGTGTTGTTAAAAGCTGGGTTTACGGTGACTTGTGTGCCGTTTTGGGCATTGCTCCAGCTGTATTGAACATAGGGTAAAGTGCCACCCAATACTTCCGGGTGGATGGTGACGGGCTGTCCGTTGGTCGAAACCAGCGGGGGCAGTTCTTTGATGGTAACCGGACAGTCCGGCTTGTTCAAAGTGACACAGGTGGTGGCTGTTTTTCCCAGGGCATCGGTCACAGTAACACAAAAAGGGCCGGTGTAAGTAAGGTCGGTCAGGTCTTGCGGGTTGCTTGGGCCTGTCACATTCGACCAGTCGTAGTTGTAGGGAGGCGTGCCACCGGTCACTGTAAGGTCGATGGAACCATTGATAGGGCTGTTCCAGGCGCAAGGGAAATCCACTTGTGTGGTGCTTAGGGTAAGGTTTTGTCCGGCAGCGCTAACAGTGCAAAAAAGTATAAAAATGGAGGCCGAGAACAGTTGGGTGTAGGTGTTTTTCATAAGCAGGAGCGGAAGCGAGGAGCTTTTAACTTTCCGAAAGTTTGCGAGTTTTTGGCAAGTTTGACCTGATTCCAACGCAAAAATTCCGAATAAACCCCGCGTCCACAACTACATTTTTAAGGAATTGTATAGCAAAAAATTGATAAAAAAACTTGAATCTATTGATAATCAATTATCTATTTTATTCGACTCAACATTATAACTGCAGCATTTTACTTTCGAATAAAATAAACCGCCAATACCAAAAATACAAAACCCACAAAGTGATTCCATTTCAAGGCCTCATTTTTGAACAATACGAGGGTGAATACCGTAAACACCACCAGCGTAATCACTTCTTGAATTACTTTCAATTGCAAAAGCGTGAAAGGCCCACCATTTTCCTGATAACCAATCTTGTTGGCGGGCACCATCAGGCAATATTCCATAAATGCAATCAACCAACTCGCCAAGATCAGCCCGAACAGCCCCGTTTTTTGAAAAAATTTCAGATGCTGGAATTTCAAGTGCCCGTACCAGGCGATGGTCATAAAAACATTGGAAAACAGTAGTAATAGGATGGTGTAGAGACCTTTCATTGTACCTAGGATGTATGATGTATGAACTATGATGTATGAACTATGAATCGTGGGCAAATATATTGGAGTCTAAAACGTTTCTCGGCTAACTAATTTTGCCCCAAATGCCCGCCGCAGCCAAAGTGTAAGCGGGCATATATCATAGTTCATACATCATACATCATCGTTCTACCTCATGCGCACAAGTTTTCTGTTTTTCTCTCTAGTTTTCCTCTTTTCAAACTGTAAAAACAAACCACAAGCACTCCAACAGGCCAAGGCTGAAGCGGATTTGCCCAAGGATTTTCTCGAGTTTTACCAAAAATTTCACACCGATAGCATGTACCAAATGGCACACATCGAATGGCCCTTGAAAGGGGAGAAAGGGGTGTCGCAGGACACCATGGCCAAACGTCAGCTCACCGAATGGACGCCCGAAAACTGGCGTCTGATGCACCTGCCCGATACCACGATGAGTACCTTAAAGCGCGGTTTTGAAACCGTGGGCGATGTCATGGTCATCGAACGAATGTCGTATCCGATGGTCGGATTTGGCTATGAACGGCAGTTCTACAAAGAAGAAGATGGCTCTTGGCGGCTTATCTTTTATGGCGAGACGGTGATGCAGTAGCAAAAAATACCAAAGCAATAAATAGTAGCCAGGATGCCCAAAGCGCGTAGCAAATGTTTCTCATTGCCTGCGCTGTTTGGGCATCCTGTTCTTTTTTCAGAAGTTCGGCTATCTGTTGTTTCTCTAGCTCCCCGGTTCCACATAAATGTATCGGAGAAACCTTCATGGTTGAAACCCGTGGAGGGTTATACCAAACCCAAATGTTATCCTCAATTAGCCACCAGCGTACTTTTTCTGCAATTAGAATGTCTAAAATTGAGACCAGCGATTGGTATTTGGCATGTGGAGTGAAGTGGATTTTTATACCTCCAAGCGTATCCAAAGTCACCATCATTTTTTGGATATCCGATTTGAGGGCAGCAATTTCGGGAGCGGCCTCTTTACCGATGGAAAATACATTTGAAAATTGACGCTGTGGAAAATCTGCGGTGAATCCCTTTCCTAAATCGCTGGCTCGGCAGGTATAAACCTTTATGATTGCCTCTTTTTTAAAGGCTCCGCGTTTGTGAAAAAAAAGGATGCACAGTGCCAAAAGCAGCGCAAGACTAACCCAGCCAGGAACATAATAAATCCTTGTCCAAATTTTCATAAAGGCATGATGCTGCCTATTCAGGATTTGGTGCGAAGGCTTATTGAATTAGAAGTGGTGGCACGACGCCACAATTATAGCCAACGCAGAGTGGTTTTGAATACTGTGCGCATGTTATCAATTGAAAATCAAATTTTTGCGTCAATCAAATCATCAAAATCACTTTCATCACAGTGTAGTTTACTGGCGATTTCGGCGATGCGGCTTTTTCGATACCAACCAATAGGTAAAAAAAGCTAGGAATATTACCCAAACGATAATCATAAGCGAAATCTCTGTTATTTGAGTTGAAAACCCGATATCAACCTTTTCTTCCACCGACTTAATATTTCAATAAGCGCTCCAATTGACCCCTCAATCTTCCGGCCGGGAAGAAATTGTTCTCCAACGGAATGGCAAACGGAACGGGGGTGTCTAGGCTGGCCGCACGCATCACGGGCGCATCAAGGTGTTCAAACAAATGCTCCGAAATCCAGGCAGCAATTTCGCCCCCAATGCCCCCAAACAGTGTGTCCTCATGTAATATCAAGACCCGATTGGTGCGTTTTACGGAGGCCGTAATCGCTTCATAATCAAGCGGAACGAGCGAACGCAAATCTACAATGTCGGCATCCAAACCCATTTCATCGGCGGTCTGCTCGGCCCAGCGAACCCCAAGCCCGTAGGTCAGGATACTCACGGTTTTTCCCTCGCGCACTTGTCGCGCTTTCCCGATTTCTGTAGTGTAAAAACCTTCCGGCACCGGACCACTTTCCGAACGGTACAGCGCTTTGTGTTCAAAAAACATCACCGGGTTGGGGTCTTCAAAAGCGGCCAAAAGCAAACCTTTTGCGTCGGCGGGGGTGCTAGGATAAACCACCTTGAGTCCCGGAACGTGGGTAAACCAAGCCTCATTCGATTGGGAGTGAAAGGGTCCGGCGCCACTTCCGCCCCCCGTAGGCATGCGGATTACCATATCGGCGGTTTGTCCCCAGCGCCAGTGGAGTTTTGCGAGGTTGTTGACAATCTGGTTAAAACCGCAGGTCACAAAATCGGCAAACTGCATTTCTACCATGCTTTTGATGCCTTTCAGACTCAAACCCAGTCCGATTCCAACAATGGCCGATTCACAAAGCGGCGTGTTGCGCACGCGGTTTTTGCCAAACTCATCGGTGAAACCATTGGTAATTTTGAACACGCCGCCATAATCGGCAATGTCCTGCCCCATCAACACCAGTTCCGGGTGACGGCGCATGGCTTCGCGCAATCCATCGGAAATGGCGTCTATGAAGCGCATCTCAGTGTTAGCGCGAGGCTCAGCCCCAACCACGGGAGCATCCCCCCCTTGGGGGGGCAAGAAGGGGGCATACACATCCGCCAATTCCTCCTCTGTATCCGCCACCGGCTCAGGCTCGTTGAACATCACATCCACCGCTTTTTGCACGTCTTTTTTATATCGGTCTTTGAGCGATTTGATGAAGGCCTCGTTCAGGATTCCTTCTTTCAAAAGCCATTTTTCAAAGTTCTCGATGGGGTCTTTTTGGGCCCATTCGTCCATGAGTTCTTTGGGGACGTACTTCGTGCCGCTGGCTTCTTCGTGGCCGCGCATCCGGAACGTAACACACTCTAAGAGAAAGGGTTGTGGGTCCTTTCGCATCTCTTCTGCGATGTTTTTGATGGTGGAATAGACTTCCAGGATGTTGTTGCCATCAATTTTTGCGCTGCGCATCCCGTAGCCTTGTGCGCGGTCCACCAAGTCTTTGCAGGCGTACTGTTCATTGGGACGGGTGCTGAGGCCATAGCCGTTGTTTTCAATCAAAAAGATGACGGGCAGTTTCCAAACGGAAGCCACATTGAGCGCTTCGTGGAATTCGCCCTGGCTGGTGGCGCCTTCGCCTGTAAATGCCAGTGATACTCGGCCTTCTGCGCGGAGTTTGTGCGCCATGGCCACGCCAGCCGCGAGTGAAAGTTGTGGTCCGAGGTGAGAAATCATGCCCACGATGCCGTGTTCCATGGCACCGAAGTGAAAAGAGCGGTCGCGGGCTTTGGTGTAGCCGAGGCGTTTGCCCTGCCATTGGCAAAACATACGGTCGAGCGGCATTTCGCGGGCGGTGAACACGCCCAGGTTGCGGTGCATGGTAAAAATGACCTCATCTGGCAGGAGCGCACAGGCGGCGCCCACGGAAATAGCCTCTTGCCCGATGCCCGAAAACCATTTGGAAATTTTGCCCTGCCGCAGCAGGTTGAGCATTTTTTCCTCGATGAGCCGGGGCTTGGCGAGTTGTTCGTAGAGATGGAGCAGGGTTTCTTTTGTGAACCCTTTTTTGTTGTATTTGATTGCGGACATGGTGAGGGTGCGTTGATTCGGGGAGTGGTGGATTTGTTGATTTGGAGCGCAAAGAACGTTCAAATCCCCAAGGCGGCAAAGACCGGATAGTGATCGGAAAAATCGCCGTCGCGGATGGTGCGGCAGGAGAAGGTGGTGATGCTTTTTTCGGTCAGGATGTAATCGATGCGCAGCAAGGGCAAAGCGCCGCCAAAGGTTGTGCCAAGCCCCAGGGCCTTTTGCCGGAACGTGTCGTGAAAACCATCGGAAAGCAGGGAATAAACATACGAATTGGGCGTGTCGTTGAAGTCGCCACAAATAATGACCGGAAGTTTGCAGGCGGCAATGTGTTCGCGTAATTTCTGCGCCTGTTCGGCGCGCAGACTGGTGGCAGAGCCCACACGCCCGAGCACAAAACCAATGTCTTGCCAGGTTTCTCCTTCATCCAGGTCGCCTTTTTCAATCACTTTGGCGGTGGTTTTGGTTACCCTATTGGATTGAAGGTGAACGTTGTAGACCCGGACTACCTTTTTTTCGCCGACTTTGATGTCGGCCCAGAGCGTGGAATTGGAGGTGTTTTCAAATTGTACGTCCCCGCCAGCCAAAATGGGGAAACGACTGAGGATGACCGTGCCTTTTTTGAGGTTGAAGGTGTGCGGGTAATCCATTTTTTCGGCCAACAACCGATAGAATTTTCCGCTTGTTTCCTGGGTGCAAAGAATATCTGGGAAGCCGTTTTCCTGCAAGTAACGGGTGTAGGCAGAAGCCCGTTTTTCGCGCCAGGCATCGGTGGCTTCTTTGCCCATATAAATGCCGCCCAGGTTGTGGGTAGCCACGGTAATGGCACTTTCCGGCACCGCGTCTTTACCAAAATCAAAGCCTAAAAAACCAGTGATATGTTGCCAGCCAAAAGCCAAAATGCCCAGGTGGTAGAGCGCAAAACGGCTGCCCCGCCAGGTCCACACGCCGATTAAAATCAGATTCGCCAATAAAAGCCAGGGGAACGCCGTGCCAAAAAACGACAACCAGGAAAACTTGGCCGGGTTGACCGAAGGGCACACGTATGCCAAAACCGTGCAGCAGATCACTACCGCGCTCAGTACTCTGGTCAAATATTGGAACAATGATTTCATGCTTTTTGGACTTTGATAGTGGCAGCGCGTGATTTTTAGATTGCGAGATCTCTTTTAAAAACAAATTAGCTTCCTGTGAAGTAAAATACGTTCTCCTTTATTTTTGACCCTATGACTATAAAATAGTGGCCATTGAGCCTAAACGATTGGCCAGGCTGAGTGCCACTTTCATGCGAAACTAAAATACCATCAATTTCACCCATCATTCCTCCTGTTACGAAAAGCGAGAAGGCCTCTTTTTTGTAATAATGCCTTAATCCTGTTTCTTTTAAGCGACTTTTGAAGTAGTGAAACGTTTCCTCTGTAATTCCTTCCTGTCGCAAAATTTCTTTATAAAAATTGGTGCTGGCTTCGAAAGTTGGCTCCAATTCAATGTTCAATCCATTGATACGCTTTTGGCTTCTTGTACAATCATCTAACTCAGATATTTGAGTGTTTTCGTATAATTCCTTTGCCAATTCCTCAGCAGCCACAACATCTATTTGCTTCGAAAAACAACCGAATAAGAGGGTACAGAAGGTTAGAAGTAGTACTTTTTTCATTTTAAATGGTCGGCGGATATTGCAAAAGACAGACGTTTTGAATGGTAAGATGCCACTTGCCACACCCAATCCCGATTCTTGATTGGTCGTTAAGAAAAATCTAAACCCCGACTTGTCGTGTTCCTAATTGTTGGGCTTCACGTTTAAAGCAACGAACTTTGCAACATTCCCTCCCACTCACTCTAACACATTGACTATCATGTTAAAAAAGTCACTTCCCTTTCTTGCCCTTCTGCTAACTGCCCAATTGGCCCATGCCCAGTTTGGCAAAATCCTGGACAAAGCCAAGGAAAAAGTCGGTCTAGACGTTCCGCTCAGCCAGGAAGAAGCCGGCAATGGTCTCAAAGAAGCACTCAACAACGGTATCGGCGAAGCCGTTGATTTTCTGTCCGCAAAAGACGGCTATTTCAAGTCGCCCTACAAGATTTTGCTGCCCGAAGAAGCCCAAAAAGTGGTCAGCAAACTCAAATCCGTTCCGGGCTTTGCCAATGTGGAGGCCGACCTGACCGAGCGCATGAACCGCGCCGCTGAAGATGCCGCCACCAAGGCCAAGCCGATTTTTGTCAATGCCATCAAAAAACTCACTTTCCAGGACGCCCTCAATATCCTGATGGGCAACCAGGACGCGGCTACGCGTTACCTGGAGAAAACGACGTTTGATCCGCTTTATGCTGAATTCAAACCAATTATTCAGGCTTCGCTCGACAAAGTGAATGCCCGTGAATACTGGAAATCGTCTGTGACGGCTTACAACAAAATCCCGTTTGTCACCAAAACAAACCCCGAACTCGACGACCACGTCACGAAAATGGCGCTCAAAGGCATGTTCAGCCTTGTACAAAAGAAAGAACAAGGCATTCGTTCCGATGTCAGCCTGCGCAATTCCGACCTTTTAAAGAAGGTGTTTGCGAAGCAAGACAAGAAATGATGACCAATTGGTTATGTGTTTAAATGGGGATTTGGTTATTTGAGGCCCAAGCTTAGCCACTCGAATAACCAAATCCCCATTTAAACACATAACCTATAGCTCAAAATTCGGTTCCAGCAAGCTCGCGTTGCCTTCGTAGAACTTATTGATATACTGCACGGCTTCCTCTGTATCGTCTGTTACGAGGAACAAATCGAGGTCTTCAGCATGTATATTGTGGTGGCGTTGGAGCATGATTTCCACAATCCAGTTTTTTAATCCCGACCAAAACTCTACCCCCATCAGTACGATGGGCAAGCGCTGAATCCGATTGGTTTGGACGAGTGTGAGCACCTCAAACAGTTCGTCCAGGGTGCCAAAACCTCCGGGCATAACTATGAAGGCCTGGGCGTATTTGACAAACATCACCTTCCGCACAAAAAAGTAGCGGTGTTTCAAATTGTGGTTTGGTGCGATGAATGGGTTGTGATGCTGTTCAAAAGGCAGGTCAATATTCAACCCAATCGAGGTGCCGCCTTTCATCCAGGCCCCTTTGTTACCTGCTTCCATGATGCCCGGTCCACCTCCTGTGATCACCCCATATCCCTCTTCCACGAGCCGGGAAGCTATTTTTACCGCCAATTCATAATAAACGGTGCCCGGTTTGGTACGCGCCGAACCAAAGATGGACACACATGGGCCCACCGTGTTCAATACCTCAAATCCGTCTACAAATTCGGCCATGACCTTGAACATGGTCCAGGCATTTTCGCCGCGCATTTTGTCCCATTCTTTCTGTTTGCGGTTGGTGCCGTTTTTATTTTCCTGGGGGTCTTTTGTTTCTTTTTCCATAAATAAAAAATGTGGTCAATTAGTGAATGTGGTCAATTTAGGGAATGTGACCAATGTGATTAATGTGGTCAATGTGTTCTACTCACATTGACCACATTAATCACATTGACCACATTTTCAATCAATGACTTCCGTGCTCCAGGCCTCCGCTTTTTCGGCAAAAAGTGCCTTGGTTTTGGCCCAAGTATCGGCAAACAACGCCGAAGCGCGGTAGGCATTCAGGGCATCCTCATCGTCCCAAATACTGAGGGTGAAAAGGACATTGGGGCGGCTTTTGTGTTGCAGCAATTCCATGTGCCGACAACCCTCAAACGCGCGAATCCGGGCTTTGCTGTTTTCAAACACTTCGGAAATAAAGGTTTCCACAGCCTCTTCCCGGAAGGTCATTTTTACAATGCGTTTTATCATGATGTTCAAATTTGTGGGAGCGCCTATTTCAAAAGGTTGATGAGGGTTTATCGGGTTGATGAAGGTTTATATTTTGTACTCGGAAGAGTGGATAATTCATGCACTTTCGAGTACAAAATATAAACCTTCATCAACCCGATAAACCCAATCAACCTTTTAGGCTACTGCCCAGCGTACCG
>JALHPW010000052.1 GCA_022842255.1 Saprospiraceae bacterium
AAAAAGCATTCTCTTGCTCAGTTCCGAATTCCCCCCACAACCGGGAGGCATTGGCGAACACGCTTATAATTTGGCCCGAGTACTTTATGACGCAGGGTTTCAAGTAACGGTTTTGACCAATTCACGCGGTCAGGAGGTGAGGCTGGAACAAGCGTTCGACGCAGGGCTACCGTTTCAGGTCAGAAGGATTTCACGCTACCGTTTTCCTCTGATTACCTACCTAAAAAGGGTGCATGCGTTTTTCAATTGGTTACTCAAAAACCCCCGATGTATTGTTTTTGCCTCTGGCAAATTCTCACTTTGGATGGGGGCTCTGGCGCACTCCTTTTTTTCAAAAAACAATTACTTAGGCGTGGTGCATGGCACAGAAATCAACCCCGCCAGCTCATTGGCTAAATGGCTCACCAACAAGAGCTTAGCTAGGTTTAAAAAATTGATAGCCGTATCCAATTTCACCCAAAATCTGTTGCTACACCGCTGCCCAAACGCAAAGGTGGTGGTCATCAACAACGGGTTTGACCCTAAAAAATTCAACGCTCGGAAAACGAGTCCCACCACCCCTACCCTCCTCAGTATCGGAAACGTCAGTCGCAGAAAAGGCCAGCACAATGTGGTGCAGGCACTGCCATTCCTGCTGCGCGAATTCCCTGAAATACAATATCATGTGGTAGGCATTCCTAGCGAACGCGAGCGGGTAGAACAATTGGCCAAAAACTTGGGGGTTCAATCCAAGGTAAAATTTCATGGAGTGCTTGAAAACCAGGCCGTATCGAAGATGTTTGAACGCACAAACGTTTTTATACAACTCAGTGAAAATACCGAATCGGGGGACGTGGAAGGTTTTGGCATAGCCATTCTGGAAGCAAATGCAGTGGGGCTGCCTGCCATTGGTTCGAAAGGATGTGGAATTGAGGATGCTATCCGGGATGGTTTCTCGGGAAGACTTGTGGAGGCACATAACCCGCTGGAAATAGTGGAGGCTTTAAAAGAAATCCTTGAAAACTACCCAACGTATTCCGCCAATGCCCGCAGTTGGGCCGCGGAATTTACCTGGGAAAAACGTGGCCAAGCCTATATTGATTTGGTTGAAAGGCTCCCGCACACCGCATGAAACTGGCCATTATTTCGCATACTGAACACTATCAATCTGATGGGCAAATTGTAGGCCTGGGTCCCACAGTGCGTGAAATCAAGCATTTGCTCGACGTTTTTGAGGAGATTTGGCATGTGGCAGTGCTGCATCCCGGAACAGCTCCGGCGAGCGCATTGCCGTATCATTCAGACAAAATACATTTCGTGCCCTTGAAGCCTTCCGGTGGCCCAACATGGTCGGACAAATGGAAGGCGCTGTGGCAAATGCCGGAAGTGCTTGCAACCGTTCGGCAGACCCTTCAACAGGTGGATTGTTTTCAATTTCGGGCGCCCACGGGGATTGGAAATGTCGTCATCCCCTACCTGAGCCTGTTCTGCAAAAAGCCAGGTTGGTTCAAATATGCCGGCAATTGGGCGCAACAAAACGCTCCAATCGGCTACCGCTGGCAACGTTATTGGCTGGAGAAACTTCAAAAACGCCCGGTTACACTTAACGGCCATTGGCCTGGACAAGCACCACATATGCACGCATTTGAAAATCCATGCTTGAGCGAAAAGGAATGGGAAGAAGCCCAGGAACGCAGTCAAAACAAACGATTTGATGCTGGACTGACGCTTTGTTTTGTCGGAAGCCTCACGCCCAACAAAGGTGCCGTGCAAATGCTCGAAGCGATCCGTAAATTGGATAAACCCCTCTTTGAAAAAGTGCTGATCGCTGGTGATGGCCCTCAACGTGCGGAACTTGAAATACTGGCAAAAAAGTGCCCTATTGAAGTAGAATTGCTTGGCTTGCAGGACCGCAACCAACTAAATGAGGTGTACGCACAAGCTCATTTTATCCTGTTACCTTCTGAAAACGAGGGCTTTCCCAAGGTCATCGCCGAAGCGGCGGCGTATGGTTGCATTCCAATCGTGACAGACGTTTCCTGTATTGGCGAGTATATCCACCAGGCAGAAAACGGATTTTTATTGCCAGACAACTCGATGCGCAGCATCCAGTCCCAACTGGAGGGAATCAGGCCCTTGACCCATCATTTCCCAGCCCTGGCAGCTGCAGTTCGGGAACTGTCCCGAGCCTTTACCTATGAGCGTTATCGAAACCGAATCCGCGCCTTGATGGCGCCATAAAACCATGTTGGTCCAACTTTTCCTACGATACCCGCTGTTGGCACTGCTACTCCATGTAGGGCTAGGCTTTTTGTCGAAAGCGCAACCGGCCATGGTGGCGGCCTTGTACATGGTAATCGCACTGGTGGCAATGTTGGAAATTGTTGCTACCCGCGACAAAGAGCATCTGACCGCCTATTATGGTCTTTATCTGACAGGGTTTGAGGTGTTGTCGCGCATGAGCAAGAGTGCTTTGTTTTGGGAGATTGGCAAATATTCCTGTATTGCCGTATTTGGAGTTGGCAGTATTTTTAGCTTGGTCCAAAAGAAGCGCCCGTACCTTTTTTTAGCGTATATACTCCTCCTAATGCCCGGCATTTTGGTCTCCGCAGCATACGGTGGAGCCGGGGAAGAACGCATCCGGGATTTGGTTTCGCAGTATTTCAGCGGACCGGTAGCATTATTGGCGGCTGGCTGGTATTTTTATCAACGACCTATGCAAAAAACACAATTGGCCTACTTGATACGGGTTGGGATTTTGCCCTCGGTGGCCGTAGTTACCTTGCTTTTCCTTGGAAAAAGTCTTTCCGAAATTGACTTTATCGGTAGCTCCAATTTTGAGGCCAGCGGAGGTTTTGGCCCCAACCAGGTCTCCTCTGCCCTGGGTTGGGCCATTGTTTTATCTGTAGTCGGGCTACTCCTTGGCCTATCGCCAACGGGATATCGAGTACTCGATTTCACCTTGCTTACCCTTTTGGTTTTCAGGGGCTTACTCACATTTTCCCGGGGTGGGATGATGGGCGCATTTGGAGCCATTGGGCTTTCGGTACTGGTGCTTTTTTTGATTTCGAGCACATATCGAGCCCAAATGAAAAAACGCATGCACCGGATTGTTTTGAGTTCGATGGTTTTGCTCGCCGTGGCTTTTTTTGCCAACAACCTCACGGGGAATTTTTTGTGGTATCGGTATCTGGGAAAATCCACGTCCGAGGTCATACAAGGCCGAAGCAGTTCCAAACGTGAATATTTATCCGGGCGAGAAGAAATCATGAAAAGTGAGCTTTCAGCGTTTGTGGAAAACCCGATTTTGGGTATTGGAATGGGGCGGGGCACCCTGTATCGGGAAGCAAGTGCCCGTACCCAGCGGATTGCCTCGCACACCGAATTCACCCGGATGTTGGGCGAGCATGGGCTTTTGGGATTTGTGGCCATTGTTTGTGTGTTCATGGTATTACCCTACAAGCATTTCCGCCAACTCAAAAACGATGATAACCGCTTGTGGATGATGGTTTTGTTCATCCTGTCCATGTTCACGCTGGCCCACAGCGGGATGCGGATGGCCTTGCCCAGTGTGGCATTCGGGCTTGCCTTTTTGTGGATTATAGCGGATAAAAAAGCGGCTTGAAAACCCTGCTCTACATCGGAAGTATGCGGGTCATGTCCATGATGGAAGAGCATGGCTCCCTGTTGGAAACCCATTTCAAGGTTTTTTACAGTTCCAGTCGGAAAAACAAATGGTTGCGCTTGCTGGATATGGTCAGCACCTTTTTAAAATCCCGGCGGGAAGTGGATTGTGTCATCCTATCGGTGTACAGTACGCTCAATTTCTATTACGCCTGGGTCATCGCCCAGCTTTGTAGGGTGTTTCGCAAACCCTTCGTAGCGTATTTGCACGGAGGAAACCTGCCCCATCGCCTGGCAAATTCGCCTTGGATGTCGCGCACTATTTTTGACCACTCGCTGGCCAACGTGGCCCCATCGGGTTATTTAAAATCAGCTTTTGAACGCTCGGGATTCAAGGTGCAACTGATTCCAAATTTCATCCAAATTGAAGATTACCCATTCCGATTACGGTCCAAACTTCGCCCGCGACTCCTCTGGGTTCGCGCCTTCGAACAAAGTTACCATCCCGAAATGAGCATCCGGGTGTTTGCACAAATCCAAAAAAAGTACCCGAATGCCCAACTTTGCATGGTTGGCCCCGATAAGGACGGAAGTCTACAAACTTGCAAAAGCCTGGCAGCTGAGCTTGGGTTGGACGCACAAATCATATTCACCGGTGGCTTGCACAAACCGGAATGGATTGCTTTGGCCGCTGATTATGACCTGTTTATCAGTACCACCCGTTTCGATAACACCCCAATCAGTATCTTAGAGGCTATGGCGCTAGGACTGCCCATTATTTCCACGGATGTGGGCGGAATGCCTTTTTTGCTCGAACATGGAAAGGATGGGCTGCTTAGTCCGGATGGGGATATTAACACCATGGTCAGCCACATAGAGCACCTATTGGACTCGCCTGATCTGGCCTTGAGCATCAGTCGGAATGCCCGCCAAAAAGCTGAAAATTTCGATTGGAAAGTGGTCGAAAAACAATGGCTTGAATTGCTAAACAGCGCACCATGAAATTCGCAGCCAAAGTCTACGCACAAAGTCCCGTTTGGTTGCAAAACCTAGGGGTCTCTGCCTTTGGGTATACCTGGCAACGAAGGCGTTTTGGGGGCATCTTCGAACCCGAGTTGCGGGGTTTCAAGGACCGTGAATCATTCAATAAAGCGCAGTTCGAAGCCTATCAAACCCTTCAGCTTCGCCGGCTGCTGGTCCATGCGTTTGAAACGGTGCCCTTTTATTCAAAAGCCTACAAATCATTGGGATTCAATAGCTTGAATTTGCAGCGGTTTGAGTTGAAAGACTTGTACAAACTTCCTTTTTTAGAAAAAAACACCCTTCGAACCCTGGGCAAAACGGATTTGGTTTCCAACAAACCAGAAGCACGTGGTTGTTTTTTTGGCAGCAGTGGGAGCACCGGCACTCCTACCCAAATCCTCTTTTCCCCTGCGATGCACCAACGCGTTTCAGCGGCGACGGAGGCCAGGGTGCGGCATTGGGCAGGGCTCACCCAACACGACCCACGCGGGATGATTGGCGGTCGTAGAATACTGCCCGATGGCTCGGGGAAAGCCCCTTTTTACCGCTACAATTTTATTGAAAAACAAACCTATTTCTCGGCTTACCATATCGCAGCGGCAAATGTGGCAAACTATCTGGAAGGCATGAAAAAACACGGGGTGACGTACATGACCGGATATGCGATGAGCAATTTTTTCCTCGCCCGTTTTTTGGAAGAAAGTGGTCTGGAAGCCCCAACACTCAAAGCCATTTTACCCAGCAGCGAAAAACTCAGTCCCGAGATGCGTGCAACGTTCCAAAGGGTGTACGGCTGCAAAACCTACGACGCCTGGGGCAGTGTCGAGTCTTGCGGAATCGTATCCGAATGCGAACACGGGCGCTTGCACGTCAGTCCGGATGTCGCAATCCTGGAATTTTTGGACCCCGATACCGGCCAACCCACAGCGCCGGGACAATTGGCAGAGGTAGTATGTACCGGGTTGCTCAATACCGACCAACCGCTCATCCGTTACCGCATCGGCGATTTGATGCGGTGGTCAGCCGAAACCTGTCCCTGCGGACGGGATATGCCTGTGATTCAAGAGATTGTGGGACGTATGGAGGATACCGTAATTGGACCCGATGGGCGAGAAATGGTGCGGTTTCACGATATTTTTAATGGCATCGGGTGCATTGTGGAAGGACAAATCCAACAACATGATTTCACACACTTTGAGGTTAAAATTGTAACCGGCAAAACCTTGAGCGATTGCGACCGTCGGCTGATCCAACAGCGCATGTACAGCCAGTTGGGCAAAATACAAGTCGAAATCCAGGAAACCGGACACATCCCCCGCGGGCCAAACGGAAAATTTAAGGCCGTGATTTCAAATGTAAAAAGGCCCCAAAACCATAGTCGGTCAACGCTGCACCAATCATTTTGAAACTCATTTCCGTCCAAACCTAGTCAATGGAAGGGTTACCTGACTCGAAAGATGGGCTGGCGGTCATTTGCCCGACCTACAACGAGGCAAGCTCGATTGAGTCCGTCTTGCAGTTTTTTGTCTCCGCTTTACCTGCGGAAAAAGAATTGTGGGTAGTGGATGGTGGGTCAACGGATGGAACTACAGCAATTGTGAACGACTGGGCAATGCAACACCCAAATATCCATCTGCTCCACAATCCGCACCAAATCGTGCCCTATGCCCTGAATATGGGCATCCGTGCCTCCAGAGGCAATCCTGTTGTTCGACTGGACGCACATACCCAATATGCCCCAGATTATTTCGAAGCGATATTGCGAACCTTCCAATCTACTAAAGCCGACATCGTGGGTGGCCCCATGCGCCCACGCGGGGAAACTCCGGTCCAACAAGCCATTGGGCATTGCAGCTCCTGTGTTTTTGGGATTGGGGACAGCCAATTTCATCAGGAGCAACACGAGGGTTGGGTCGACAGTGTGTATTTGGGAGCCTGGAAGCGGGCCATTTTCGAACAAATCGGGTATTTCGAAACGGATTTGGTACGGAACCAGGACGATGAGTTTCACTACCGGGCCAGGCAAAAAGGCCTGAAGATTTACCTCCATCCTGAAATCCGTTCCTACTACACGCCAAGGGATTCCTTGAAAAAACTATTCCATCAGTATAATCAATATGGTTTTTACAAGCCATTGGTTTTCAAAAAAGTACGTCAAGGAATGCGATTGCGGCATTTGATACCTACCGGCTTCGTTTTGTACCTTTTTAGTCTTCCAGCCCTGCTGTTTTGGCCTTGGTGGGCCTTACCTTTGGCAATCTATGCTGTCATGGACCTGTATTTTAGCCTGTCGGCAAAAGTCACTTGGCCTGTGCGGGTCACCGCATTGGCCGTGTTTCCCACCCTGCACATTGCGTATGGTTGGGGGTTTTTACGTGGATTATGGCACTGGAACTTTTGTCGAAAATGACCCCGGACTACCGATTAGCCATTGAATGGGATATTGCTACTTGGAGCAGGGCTTTGTCGTTTTGGGTAAAAACAATCGAACAACGGCACATCAAGATGGGGCATGGACTGGAAATCGGTGCTCGGCATGGCGGACTCAGTTGGTTTTTTGCCAAGCAATACGGCAGCCAAATGCACTGCACGGACCATGTTTTACCCAGTGAAAATGCTCGTTTGTTGCATGAAGCGGCGGGACTGTCCAAGCTCGTTTCCTATCAGGTGGCAGATGCTACCCGGCTCCCGTACCCGGATAATCATTTTGATTTTGTGGTGTTCAAATCCGTACTCGGTGCGGTGGGACGGGACAATCATCCAGAAAAACAGCAACAAGCCCTCCACGAAATCTATCGGGTTTTGCGACCGGGTGCTTACCTTTTTTTTGCGGAAAACCTGCGTGGCAGTACCTTACATCAAATTGCCCGACAAAGTTTGGTGCCCTGGGGAAAAACCTGGAGGTATTTGACTATCAGCGAATTGCGTACTTTGCTGACTGAATTTGATGAAAAAGAAATCCATGCCACCGGCTTTCTTGCAGCATTCGTACCGCGTCCGACATGGCTCAAAAACATTGTCGCCCAAATAGACGCAGGTTGTTTTTTTATCCCAAATTCCGCTCGCTACGTGGGTTTTGGCTACGCACGCAAATAATCACTCCACCACCCATCACTTCATCACCCATCACCCCTCCCTCCATCCCTCCATCACTTCATCACCAACTACCATGCCCTACCAAGTCCACCCTACCGCCATCATAGACCCTGGTGCCCAAATCGGTGAAGGCACCCGTATTTGGCATTTCTGCCATATTTCCCCCGAGGCAGTTTTGGGTGCCAATTGTGTGCTTGGTCAAAACGTGTTTGTAGCCAATGGCGTGGTACTCGGCAATAGGGTGAAGGTGCAGAACAACGTCTCCATTTACACAGGAGTTACCTGTGAAGATGATGTGTTTTTGGGCCCCAGCATGGTTTTCACCAATGTCATCAACCCGCGCAGTTTTGTAGAACGCAAACAGGAATTTCGTCCCACGCTGGTCAGGCATGGCGCAAGTATAGGGGCCAATGCAACGATATTGTGCGGGGTAACGCTGGGCAGGTATTGCATGATAGGCGCCGGTGCGGTGGTAACGAAGGATGTGCCAGATTATGCGCTCGTAGTAGGAGTACCCGCCCAACAAATGGGTTGGGTGAGTCGGTTAGGCCACCACTTGGTGTTAGATGAGTTGGGTACGGCCCAGTGCCCCGAAAGCGGCGAGGAATATGTCTTGAAGAATGGTATTTTAAATCCTATTTCCTGACTATCCTCATATTGTACAGTGATGGTGAAATTGCCCCGGTCTTCAGGCCGGGGATTGAAAAGGAACAAATCTAATTCAGGACTTTAGCCCTTAAAAACAAGGGCTAAAGCCCTATATCTTCCCAATCTAACTCATGCCCCCGGCCTAAAGACCAGGGCAATTCCTTCGAGGACCAATACTGTACAAAATGCGGTTAGTCAATTTCTATTTAATCAGACACCTTCTTTTTTAAAATCATTCAAATCCAGTACATTATCTACAAAAATGACCGTTCCTTTTTCCCGGCCGCTCATTGACCAGGCTGTCATTGCAGAAGTCAATGATTGCTTGAGCAATACGGGGTGGCTGACCTCAGGCCCCAAGGTGCTGGCCTTGGAAAACGAAGTCCGCAAGCTCACGGGCGCAGCTGCGGTGGTCTGTGTGAACTCCTGGACTTCGGGGGCCATGCTCATGCTGCGCTGGTGGGGGCTTGGCCCAGGGGATGAGGTGATTATCCCTGCCTACACGTATTCGGCTACCGCGTTGTGTGCCCTGAACATTGGGGCAAAAGTGGTAATGGTGGATGTGGGAGACGATTTTAACCTAGACCCAGGAAAAATCCTTGCCGCCATCACGCCGCGGACCAAAGCGATTATACCCGTGGATATCGGTGGCTGGATGGCCGATTATGATGCGATTTTTGAGGCAGTCAAATCAGCAGAAGCAAGGGCGCAGTTTCAACCTCAAAGCCCCGAACAGGAAAAATTGGGCAGAATATTGGTACTCGCCGATGCAGCGCATTCCATTGGCGCTCAATACAAAGGACGGGATTGTGGGGTGTGCGCCGATGTTTCGGTGCTGTCGTTTCATTCCGTAAAAAACATAACGACCGGCGAGGGTGGCGCGGTTTGCCTCCACCTTCCACAACCATTTGACAATGCTGCGGAGTACTTGTTTTTAAAGGCATTTGCACTCAATGGCCAGACCAAAAGTGCTTTTGAAAAAAACCAACCCGGAGCCTGGCGGTACGACATCGTGGCGCAGGGGCTGAAAGCCAATATGCCCGACATTTGTGCTGCCATTGGGCTTGCGCAGATCCGGCGGTATAAGGATGAGTTGCTCCCCGAACGGCGGCGGATTTTCCAACAATACCAAGCGGGTTTTGAAAACACAGATTGGGCCATTTTGCCCAATTGGCAAGATGAATCGGGAAGTATTGCTTCCTGCCATTTGTATATGCTACGCATCCAAAACGCAAGTGAATCTGCCCGCGATGCCCTCATACAGCGCATTTCCGAACAAGGCGTGGGCGTAAACGTCCACTACATCCCCATGCCAATGCTCACCTTGTTTAAAAATTTGGACTACCGAATAGCAGACTACCCGAACACCTATGATTTGTATAAAAATGAGATTTCCTTGCCAATCTATAATGGGCTATCGCAAAAACAAATAGATTTCGTGATTGAAACGATTATAGTTCATAGTTCATAGTTCATAGTTAATGCTAAACCTTTCAAAATTCATCTCTCAGCACGTAACGGGCCGAAAGGAGAGCCTATTCCGTGCAGATCTAGATCGGTTTGAAGCAGAACTCGCCGCTCGAATTGAAGGACGGTCTGTACTCGTTATTGGCGGCGCTGGCACCATCGGCACCTCCTTCATCAAAGCCGTTTTGAAGTTCCAACCATCCCGGTTGTTTGTGGTGGACACCAATGAAAACGCGCTGACCGAACTAGTGCGCGACCTGCGCAGCAGCGTAGATTTTCAGCTTCCGTCGGTGCTGTTGAACTACCCGCTTGATTTTGGCGACCTCGTGTTTGAAAAAATCCTTCGACGGGAGGGGCCGTTTGAAATCGTGGCAAATTTCGCAGCCCACAAACACGTTAGAAGTGAAAAGGACCCCTACGCCATCGAGGCGATGCTGACGAATAATGTGTTCAAAACCAAGCACTTACTCGACCTTTTGCTTGTCCAAAAACCCGAACGGTTTTTCTGCGTAAGCACCGACAAAGCTGCCAATCCGGTGAACGTGATGGGGGCTTCCAAGCGGCTCATGGAGCAAATCCTCCTGTCTTACAGCAATGAAATACCGGTGACTACGGCGCGTTTCGCCAATGTCGCCTTCTCCAACGGGAGCCTCCCAGCCGGCTTTTTGGAGCGCGTGATGAAACGCCAACCGCTCTCTGCGCCCATGGATGTGGGGCGGTATTTTGTATCGCCGGAAGAATCGGGGCAATTGTGTTTGTTGGCGGGTGTTTTGGGCAAATCGGGGGATATATTTTTCCCGAAACTGGATTCCCGGCACGATGTTCGGAAGTTCTCCGACATCAGCACGGCACTGCTCGAAACCCTTGGCTTTCAAGCGGATATCTGCTCCAGCGAACATGAGGCACGGGAAAAAGCAAGACAATTGGACGCGAATTCAAAGTCCTGGCCCGTGTATTATTTCAGTTCCGACACTACCGGAGAAAAACAACTGGAGGCGTTTTTTACCGACCAGGAAACAGTTGACCTGGATAAGTTTTCATCCATCGGCGTGATTAAAAACAATTTGCAACCGCCTGATAACCAGTCGATTGTAACGACCCAATATTTGGATGAACTACGCGCTTTGTTGGCAAAACCTGATTTGCAAAAAATCGAAATCATCGAGCTGCTTCGCCATGCAGTCCCTGATTTCCAACACCTTGAAACCGGGAAAGGGTTGGATTCGAAGATGTAGGCCATCCAATAGGTTGATTGGGTTGATAAAGTGGATATGGTTTATTTTTTGTACCCTAGAAGTGGATGCTTTGTGCTTATTCGAGTACAATTATCAACGTTTATCAACCTTATCAACCCAATCAACCATTTACAAATAAAGTGTACCCAATCCTAAAGCGCCTACTCGATCTACTAGTGGCCTTACTAGCATTGGTAGTACTTGCCCCCTTGTTCATTCCAATCATCATCGCCTTGCGCTTGACTGGGGAAGGTGAAGTGTTCTATCGACAAACACGCGTGGGGTACAAACGACAAAACTTTCAAATCTGGAAGTTCGCCACCATGTTGAAAAACAGCCCAAACATGGCTACAGGCAGCCTCACCTTGCGCAACGATCCGCGGGTGACCCCCCTGGGCAAATTTCTCCGAAAAACAAAAATCAACGAACTCCCGCAACTGCTCAACCTACTTACTGGCGACATGACTTTGGTGGGGCCACGCCCCCAAATGCAGGTGGATTTTGAAGCCTATTCAATTGACATTCAGGAAATTATATACAATATCCGACCCGGAATCACCGGCATCGGGAGCATCATCTTCCGAGACGAAGAGCGGTTGCTTTCTGTACGGGGCCGTGACCCGCGCCAGTTTTACGTCGAACAGATTGCCCCGTACAAGGGTCAGGTAGAAATTTGGTACCAACAACATTTGTCGTTCTGGACAGATTTACGGTTGATATTGCTGACGGTTTGGGTGATTCTCCATCCGAGAAGTGAATTACATTTCCGGGTGTTCCGGGATTTGCCACGAAGCAACCTTTTGGAAGGATAACGGTTCTGAAAGTTACCAAATATCATGTTCAATCTGTTCAAAAGTCCAACGCAACCCTTGTCCGATTATTCCATCCTCGGAACGGACCTGCATTCGCATTTGTTGCCGGGCATTGACGATGGTTCGCCGGATTTGGACACTTCATTGGCCTTGATTCAAACTTTACAAACGCTTGGTTTTCAACGAATATTTACGACGCCGCATGTGATGGCCGATATGTACCCGAACTCACGGAATTTGATTTTGCGCAAAAGGGATGAGGTGCAGGAAGCCCTCCAGGAATTAGGCAATCAGGTAGTATTCGACGCCGCGGCAGAATATTATCTCGACCCAAATTTTGCAGGTATGCTGAAAGGGGAGCGGTTGTTGACCTTGCCAGGCGAACGGGTACTGATTGAAATGTCGTTTTACCAGCCGTACCGCAACCTGCATGGCATTCTGTTCGACCTGCAAATGAAAGGTTACCACCCCATCCTTGCCCACCCGGAACGCTACCCGTACTATCGGAACATTGAGGACTATGAAAACCTAAAAAACCTGGGCTGTGCCTTGCAAATCAATCTCTTATCGCTGACGGGCTATTATGGGAAACCGATTCAGGCCGCCGCTAAAAACATCCTCAAGCATGGACTGGCAGATTATCTGGCCACGGATCTGCACCACGAACGCCATAGCACAAATCTCCAACAGGCCCTTTCCCATGATTTGGTAGTGGAGGTTTTGCAAAAAAACAGTTTTCTGAACGCACAACTTATGGCCCAATAAACTTTCTAAGGCAATAAAACCCGAACTTTGCGCCCTTACCCCAGCCCCTGGAATTAAGCAACTATGAAAAAAGCCCTCATCACAGGAATTACCGGCCAAGACGGTGCGTATCTCGCCGAGCTTTTGTTAAAAAAAGGATACGAGGTACACGGCATCAAGCGCCGTTCTTCTTTGTTCAATACAGAACGAGTAGACCATTTGTACCAAGACCCACACGTTGACAACCAACGATTTGTGCTTCATTATGGCGATTTGACGGATTCCACCAACCTCATCCGGATCATGCAACAGGTGCAGCCAGACGAGGTGTATAACCTGGGGGCACAGAGCCACGTTCAGGTTAGTTTTGAAACGCCGGAGTACACCGCGAATGCGGATGCCGTGGGCGCATTGCGGCTCCTGGAGGCCATTCGATTGTTGGGCTTGAGCGAAAAAACCAGGTTTTACCAAGCCAGCACCTCCGAACTTTATGGACTTGTGCAGGAGACGCCCCAATCAGAGCGCACCCCCTTTTACCCGCGTTCGCCTTATGGGGTAGCAAAACTGTACGCGTATTGGATTACGGTCAATTACCGGGAAAGCTACGGGATGTTTGCCTGCAATGGTATATTGTTCAACCACGAAAGCCCCATCCGCGGCGAGACCTTTGTGACCCGTAAAATCACCCGTGCTACAGCCAAGATTTCCCTTGGGTTACAAGACAAAATCTGGCTTGGAAACCTCGATGCTCAGCGCGATTGGGGACACGCAAGAGACTACGTGGATGCCATGTGGCTCATGATGCAACAGCCTGTTGCTGAAGATTTTGTAATTGCCACGGGTACCACAACTGCCGTCCGGGAGTTTTGTCGGATGGCATTTCGTGAAGTTGGAGTAGAACTTGAATTCCACGGAACTGGTGTGGAAGAGCGGGGCTTGGTAGCAAGTTCCCAAAACCCGAAATTAAAGCCGG
>JALHPW010000053.1 GCA_022842255.1 Saprospiraceae bacterium
ATTTGGCAGATTGTTCGACTACCGATGGCGTGTTTTTTTCAAGCAACACCTGGGCATTTTTACGCTCTAACAAATCGATTTGCTGCTGAAAGTTGGCAGGGGCGCTTGAAAAAAAGTTGCGAAGGATTTGTGCATAAGCCGCATTTAGGCTGGCTGGCAAGACAAATTTTCCTTCTTCAAATTTTTGTGGGTGTTTTTCAAATCCGGACACAAAGGTTTCCAACGAGATATAATCGTGAAGCCCTGGGAGCGAAGCCTCATAAGCGGCCATTTCCACGTAGGCGAACATACGCGCACTCACAGGGGGGCGAAACCCCAGCGTATTGCGTTCCAAATCCAATGCCATGTGATTCCAGGCCAATGCAATTTCAGTGGCGCTGCGATATTCTACCGGTTCGTCCAGCGGATTTCGGTTGCAATTTTGAAACGCAAGCAAAGCGAGCATCAAACTGGCTAAAATCCAATGGCTAGTGGGGAGTAGGTTTCTCATAGCCGTTTTTGTAAATCGGAATTGGGTTTAGGCCGCCATGGCCGGAAAACTCAAGCTGAAGGTTGTGCCTTTGCCCTGGGTCGACACCACGTCCAAGGCCACGTGGTGTATTTTCATAATGCTGTCTACGAGTGAAAGCCCGATGCCAGAACCACGCACATGAATGCTTTGCGAGCTTCGGTAAAAGGGCTGGAAAATAAGTTGCAGGTCTTTTGCCGGAATCCCCGGACCACTGTCTGCAATTTCCACGCGGTGTTTGCCACTGGCATCGAAATGGATTTTCACATCCACTTTCTTTTCGGGTGAGAACTTGCAACCATTGTCCATCAAATTCTGGAAAGCCGAACGAAGCAGCGGTTCATTGCCGCGCACACAAAGCTGTTCCTCATCTTCCGGAAAGCCCACAATGTCGAATGCAATATGGTAATTAGGGTGAAGGCGCAAAAGCGATGCACGGGTTTGGAGCATCACCTCATCTAGCCGCACCCGTTCAAAGGCGATGTTGGCGCCTTCGGAGTGGACCTTAGCCAATTGCAGGAGTTTTTCGGTCACTTCGCTCAATTCGCGGGAATCTTCCAACACTGACTGCAAGGTGGATTGGTATTCCTCATTGTCGCGTTTTTTGTCCAACGCGATTTCAAGTTGGGCAATGATAACGGATAGTGGGTTTTTTAACTCGTGCGAGACATTGGAAATGAAACTCTTCTGCATCCGAAACGCAAACTGGATGCGGTCGAGCAGTCGATTGAAGGTGAACACCAGCCGGGAAAGTTCGTCGCGATTGTTTTGTCCTTCGAGCCGGGCGCTGAGATCGGACGGCAGGATGCCATCCACCTGGTTCACAATGCTGGCTACGGGCGACATGGCTTGTCCGGCATAAAACCAACCGCCTGCGGCCACCAGTCCGATGCATAAAAAGAAGGTGATAATCAAAATATTACGAAGATGGGAAAGCTCCTCGGAGTTAAAGATCGACTCTGCAACGATAAGGTATTGCTGTCCACTTTTACTTTGGTGGACCAGGCTCAAGGCGTGGAGTTTGCCATCCAGGAACCGGGTTTCGTTCGAGTTTTTGAGGTTTGCGAGGGTTTTGAGGGGTAGGGGTTCGTCGGCCCGGTTGAACGCGAAAACGCGTTGCATGTCGGCGTTAAAAATCACCACGTTTTCCCGGAAGGGAAGCACCGTGCTTTCTTCTTCGATGCTGGCGGATTCGCTGAGTGGGCGCAGGTTGGCCTCATCGTGTAGCACCATTTCGGCCGTCATGAGTGCTTTGGAGCGCAGGCTATCGTAGAACTCATCTTCCGTCATTTGGCGGAATTTGACATAGATAAAACAAAGCGACAAGACCAACATGCCTGCCACGAGCACTATAAACTGTAGGGTAAGTTTGGTTCGGATTTGCATGTGTTGGATTTTTAGCACTCCTCAAGTTCCGTTTCCTCCCGGAGCACATATCCGGTCCGGAACTGGGTGTGAATCAATTTTTTAGGAAATCCTTTGTCCACTTTTTTGCGCAAAAAATTGAAATATACTTCCACGAAATTGGTGCCAGTATCGAACGATAGGTTCCAGACCCGCTCGGATATTTCTGCTTTTGAAATCACACGGCCTGGGTTGCGCAACAGATATTCCATCAGCGCAAACTCACGTGGGGTAAGCTGAATGCGTTGTCCACCGCGCAAAAACTCTTTCTTGTCCAGGTTCATCTCAATGTCCGCAAAACGCAGGGTGCTAGGAGGCATTGCCTGATAACTCGACTTGGGCCGGCGAGCCAGGGCCTTGATGCGCATGAGCAATTCCCTGAACTCAAATGGTTTGGTGAGGTAATCGTCGGCGCCAGCCTCAAACCCTTCCACTTTTTCGTCGGTCTGGCCCAAGGCGGTGAGTAGGATGACCGGGGTTCGATTGCCATTTTGCCGCATTTGGCGCAGCATTTCGAGGCCATTCATTTCAGGCATCATCACATCGGATATGATGACAGCATAGTCGTTGGCAGCCGCCAGCTTGCCGCCAGCCGCGCCATCCATGGCGGCATCTACCTCTATCAAGTGCTCTTCGAGCCCTTTTTTGAGGGAGCGCACCATCTTGGGTTCGTCTTCTACCAGTAGAACTTTCATCATAAAATTGAAGGTCAAGCATCGTACCAACTCTTCCCAAAAGAGAGATTTGCCGACGTAATATACTATTTTAATTTCTTTTTAATCTAATTAGATGGTCTGGCCGCCTCCTTTGGTCTGTCCTTTGCATCGCCTCCCGCAAAGTAAATGTCAAACTAAATAAATCTTTCTCTAAGTCATGCGCTTTTTGAAAATCTACACCCTGCCTGTCTTAATCCTTCTGGTCGGTAGCCTCTTTTTGATGCCTGCCTGTAAAAACAACACATCAGACGAACCTGTAGCAGAAAACAATCTGGTGCGTAGTCAATCCAACAACGTTGTGTACGACTGGAACGAGCTGTTCCTTGAAATCGAACGCTACGCTGCAGGGTACCGTCCAGGTCCTGCTCCCCGTGCCATCGCCTACATGGGCATCGCAGACTATGAAGGCTGCATTTCCGGTATGCCGGACCATAACTCCATTGCAAGCTTGTACGCGGGCTTGATTATCCCCGACGTAGAAAGTGGTAAGCAATACCACTGGCCCTCGGTGATCAATGCCTGCCGTGCATACCTCATGCCGCGCTTTTTTATCAACGCCACTCCTGCCCAATTGAACGATATCACGGGCTTGGAAGCGTTTTATGACGACCGTGCAAAACAGGAAGTAGGCGATGAAGTTTGGTCGCGCTCCAAAGATTACGGCAAATCCGTAGCAACCGCTGTTTGGGAATACTCCAAGTCTGACGCAGTAGGCCACAACCACTTCCTAGATCCTTTCCAAGGCTACAACTGGCAAGACCACTTTGACAGTGATGGCGACTGGAAACCAACTTTCCCAGGCCCAGGCAAACCCATGGGCGGTGTTTGGGGCAAAGCCCGCACATTCGCTATCGGCGAAAGCGACAAAATCTGCCGCAAACCATTGCCATACAGCACCAGCCAAACTTCCGACCTCTATTCCCAAGCCCTGGAAGTGTACGCGCAAAACACCCCAACCCTTTCCTATGAAGACGAATGGGTAGGTGAGTTCTGGAGCGATGATTTGGTGAATCTTACCTTCAGCCCTGGCCCACGCTGGCTGGCCATTGGCAACCAAGTGCTGAAGCTGGAAGACAGCAACCTCGAAACCGCTGTTTTCATGACCGTGAAAATGGGCATGGCGCTCAATGACGCCTCCGTAGGTTGCTGGAATTCAAAATACTACTACAACGTAGAACGCCCACAGACGTACATCAACCGCGTGATTGACCCGAACTGGAAACCAGCACTATTCAACCCAATCACGGGTGAAGAAGGGGTAACCCCATCCTTCCCTGCTTACCCATCGGGCCACTCTACCATGGGCGGCGCAGGTGCGGAAATTTTGGGCGATGTGTTCGGTTATGCTTACGCGATGACCGACAAATGCCATGAAAACCGCAGCGAGTTTGAGGGCGTACCACGCTCCTTCGGCAGCTTCTATGAAATGGCCCAGGAAAACGGTTGGTCGCGGGTGCCACTGGGTGTACACTTCCGGATGGACTGCGAAGAAGGGGTTCGTTATGGCACCGTCATCGGCCGTAAAGTGAACGACCTGCCTTGGAAAGATTAAGCAATGGACAATACAAGCGATTCCAAACGCTAACCAAGTAAAATCCAAATTTAGAGAGGTCGCCATTCATTTGGAGGCCTCTCTTTTTAGGTTAAACACTCAGTTTATGGACCAAAACAATGTCATTCAATCTGCCCTGGCCGGATTCGTTTTGCTGTGCTCCACCGCCTGTGGCCATTCCAATCCCAAAACCTACGAACGCGTAGATCGTTATGAAAACGGACAGGTTTCGCGCCGTACCCAATTCGTCAATGGCATTAAAGAAGGCAAAATGACCGATTATTACAACGATGGCAAACTCATGGCCGAACGGTATTTTGTCAAAGGTGAACAAGAAGGCCGTACCCTGATTTATTACCCCAGTGGACAGCTCAAGGAAGTGCAACACCTCGTAGACGGTAAAAAACAAGGGGGCGAC
The DNA here is from genome assembly GCA_022842255.1 of Saprospiraceae bacterium. Taxonomy (GTDB): domain Bacteria; phylum Bacteroidota; class Bacteroidia; order Chitinophagales; family Saprospiraceae; genus M3007. Next base: position 4,599 of record JALHPW010000053.1, read on the forward strand.
ACCCTTTGGTACGAAGATGGGAAAATCCAGTTCGTCAGTTCGCTCAAAGACGACAAACTACACGGCTACCTGCGAAAATGGGGCCCCAATGGCGAACTGATTTACGAAGCCAAATACGACCTGGATACCCTCATCGAGGTAAAAGGCCAACCCATCGACCGCAACACTTCCGCCGCAAAACCATCCGAGGTGTTGAAGAAATCAGATGGATTTTAAGGGCTTTTTAATGTCAAAATAGGTTTTTAACAAATCGCTTTCCAGTCCTTTGCAATCCAGTTTTCTGCTGTAACTTATTGTTGAAACAACAAGATCATAACATGAATAGGATAATCATTGTCGCGCTCGCCGCCTGCCTGGTCACTTCCAATATACATGCGCAAACCCCTGTCGATACCCTTCAACAGGTCCTGCTCAAGGAGGTCAGTATCCGCACCCAACGCCCTTCCATCGAACGACTCCCCACCGTGAACGGCACCTACCTCTGGTCGGGCAAAAAAAGCGAAGTCATCAGTGTTGAAAACACCGATGCCAACGTAGCAGAAAAAACACCCCGCCAGATTTTTGCCAAGGTCCCAGGCGTTTTTGTGTACGATATGGATGGCAGTGGAAACCAGACCAATATCTCCACACGCGGCCTCGACCCGCACCGCGGCTGGGAGTTCAACATCCGCGCCAACGGGATTATAACCAACTCGGACATCTATGGCTATCCGGCCAGCCACTTTAGCTTACCCATGGAAGCCATTGGCCGCATCGAACTGGTGCGCGGTACCGGGGCCCTGCAGTACGGCGCACAGTTTGGCGGTATGCTCAATTATGTGTTGAAAACCCCCGATACCACCAAAGCCATCGGTTTGGAAAGCATCAATTCCGTGGGTTCCTATGGTTTGTTGAGCAGCTACAATGCCCTTGGCGGCAAGGTGGGCAAGTTCGAATACTACGCCTTTTATAGCAAACGCGTATCCGACGGATACCGCCAAAACAGCAATTCAGACTATGACGGTCAGGGGCTAATGTTGAAGTTTGCCGCAAGCGAAAATTTCGCGCTGAAGGCAGAACTCCTGCGCTCCAATTACATTTATAAAATCCCAGGCCCGCTCACGGATGCGATGTTTGCGGCCGACCCACGCCAATCTACGCGGGCACGCAACTATTTTAACCCGGAAATCTATGTGCCTTCCTTGGCCGCTGATTGGAAAGTCAACGCACGTACCCGATTGAGCTGGACGGCCTCCGCCGTGTTGGGTGAGCGCCGCAGCGTGCAATTCGACCGCACGGCCAATATCGTCGATGCCATCAACCCCAATACCTTGGCATACGCCGGACGACAGGTGGATATTGACGGTTTCAACAGCTATACTTCCGAATTGCGGTTGTTGCACAGTTACCCTTTGATGGGGCATACTTCCACGATTGTGGCCGGTGTGCAATTGATCAATAATCACCTGAATCGCCGCCAACAAGGCAAGGGCACTACGGGAACTGATTTTGACCTGACCATCGACCCCAGCGGTTGGGGACGCGACCTGCATTTGAAAAGCCAAAATGTGGCGGTTTCGGTCGAAAACAAGTTTCAACTCACGTCTAAATTCACGGTAAGCCCCGGAATCCGGTATGAGTCCGGAAACTCGAAATTCTCCGGTACCACCACCTATTACGACGACGATAAGGACCTGCCCAATACCATTCAGCATAAATTCCCACTGTTGGGCATCAATACGGAATATGCGTTCAACAAACGCCAAACCCTGTACGCGGGCTTTTCGCAGGCGTATCGCCCAGTGATTTTTAAGGACATCATTCCAGGCAATGTGTACGAAAAAGTGGACAAAGACCTGGAAGACGCTTTTGGGTACAACGCTGAATTGGGTTGGCGCGGCGCCGCAGGTGGGTTCAAATGGGATGTGGGCGCTTTTGCCCTGCAATACAACAACCGACTCGGCAACCTGGCCCAATATGATGCCGATATCGACACATTTGTACTCTACCGCACCAATATCGGCGATTCGCGTACCTACGGCTTGGAGATGTTTGCAGAATATGGGTTTTACCTGGGCGAGGACGTTTTTGCCAGCGTTTTCAGTTCCACCTCCTATTTCAATGCGGAATACCTGGGCGATTCCATTCGAGTCAACGGCAAGGAAAACCGCAGCATCAAAGGCAGCAAGGTGGAAAGTGTGCCAGAAATCATCAGTCGCAATGGGTTGAATATCCGATACAAAGGACTCAGCGCTTCCCTGCTTTACAGTTATACCGCCGAATCCTTCGCCGATCCGCTCAACACGGTGGAGCCTTCGGCTACGGGTGCGGTAGGGATTGTTCCTGCCTACGGATTGTTGGATTTGAATACCTCCTTCCGAATCCGCAATGTGGTCGTTCGGGTCAATGTGAACAACCTGCTGAACCACCAATATTTCACCAAACGCCCTACGTTTTACCCTGGCGCCGGCATTTGGCCCTCCGATGGTCGGAGCTTGGTCGTGACGGTTGGGCTGAAGATTTAACCGTTCAACTTCCCCAACAACTCCAACAGCTGCGTTTTTTTCCGCTGTGCCACGGGCAAGATGGCGCCGTCGCTCATTTCCACCTCGCCGGAAAAGCGGTTGTAGTAGCGCTTCAAATGGTCCACGTTGATGAGGTGCGATTTGTGGATGCGCTCAAAACGGTAAGGGGACAACAGCACCTCCAGGTCTTTCAAGGTTTTGGCTACCAGCAATTTGCTGCGGTCGTCAAAATGAACCGTGGCATAATTGCCGTCGGAGGCACAGCGGACGATGTTTTTGACATAGTGCAGGTGAATCCCATCTGAGGTGGCGAGGGCTATCCGGGGCGGTGCGCTGGCCTGGCTGATTTGTTGCATGAATGCCCGGATTTGGGCCTGCATCTCGCTTGGTTGGCCTTTGGACACTTTTTCTACGGCCGACTTAAGTTCCTGAGCGTCAATGGGTTTTAACAAATAGTCCAGGGGCGCGAACTTGATGGCCCGCAAGGCATATTCGCTGTAGGCCGTGGTGAAAATGATTTTCAGGTGCTCAAAATCAATCTTTTGCAAAAGGTCAAACCCCGAGCCATCCGTCAGTTGGATGTCGAGAAACAGCAGTTCGGCATGTGGGTTGTTTTCCAAGGTCTCCACCCCTTCTGCCACAGAACTGGCCTCTGCTATGACCGTGATTTGCGGACAATGCAGATTGATTTCCAGGGCCAAGGATGCCCTGGCTGCGGGTTCGTCGTCTATGATGATGGCGTTGATCATATTTGCATCGTGACTATCCGCATATCGTATAGTCCCTGTTTGTAAAGGATTTGCCCCGGTCTTCAGGCCGGGGACAATGGATATTGGGAGATGTAGGGCTTTAGCCCTTGTTTTTTAAGGGCTAAAGCCCAGACTTAGCTTTGTTCCATTTAAATCCCCGGCCTGAAGACCGGGGCAAATCACCTACACTATACACTATATAGATGTCAGTTTATGCATTATTTAACCTGAAACGGTATCCGCAACACTACCTCCGTACCTACCGCCCGACCGTTTTCGTATAGGTCCCGTATATCCAATGCTGGGTTTTCGTTCGATTTATCGCGCAAAAGTTGGAGGCGTTCAAGGGTAATCTGGGTAGCTAGGGGTTTGTGCAGGTCACGCAATTTCGACTGGGAAGCTGCCGCCCGACCTACACCCGAGTCCCGTACCGTGGCGATGATTTCAGTCCCAGCCAGTTGAAAATCAATGTCAATGTCGCCCTGCACCTTTTTGGGCGCCAATCCGTGAATCACGGCGTTTTCCACAAAAGGCTGGAGCAACATCGACGGAATCATGATGTCCATCGGGTTCAAATCGGGGGAAACTTTGATCTGGAAATTGATTTTGTCCGGGTACCGGATCTGCGACAATTGCAAATAAATCCGCAGCAACTCCATTTCCTGATCCAGCGGGATCATCGCATCCGAGTAGTCCAGGTTCAAACGCAAAAGCCGGGCGAATTTACCAATAAACGCATTGGCCTGCACCAGTTTATCCTGTCCGTAATACCCCTTGATGGTGTTCAGGGCATTGAAAATGAAATGGGGATTCATTTGCAAACGAAGCGCCAGCATCTTCAAATCGGCGTTTTTCTTTTGCAATTCGGCCTTTTCCCGACTGCTTTCCATCCAGCGCCGCTCGATTTCGTAGCCCTGCCGCAAGCGGTTTTCCCGCCAACGGATGTATAAAAAAATCAACGCGACCAACACACAACCCAGAAAAATATAGAACCAGGCGCGCATCCAAAACGGTGGTTTCACCTCGATTTGAACCGTGGCCGGAAGCGCACAGGATTCGCCCGCGCCATTCACCGTGAACACCTCGAATTTGTATTTCCCGGGCCGAAGACTGGCAAATTCCAGGGCTTCGTTGGCCGTTTCGCGCCACAGGGTATCCAGGCCGCTGAGCCGGTATCGGTAGCGGATGTATTGCGGTTCGCGGAAGGAAAGTCCCTCGAATTCGATGTTCAAAGAGCCTTGTCCGTAGTTCATAATCAAAGGGTTATCGCCCTCCAGTGCCTGTATTTTATCGTCAATGCGCAGCGATTTTATCAGGACCGGCGGGGAAGGTGGGGATTGCAGTAAAATGCTCTGTGGCAGCGCCAACAATCCATCGTCTTTCCCGATAAACACCTGTTGGCCCATCACCTCCACGGCGTTGATTTTGTCCCAACCCAGCCCGAGCACGCCCCAGAAATTGGTCAGGTTTAATTGTCCGGCCGACTGGTGTACCCGAAACAAGCCACTGGCCGTGCCAATCCAGAGGTTGCCCGCATCGTCCCGGCACAGGTCGCGGCAAATGACCTCGCCAAACTGGTTACTGATAGAAATACTGTCCACCACCCGCCCGTCCTGAAGGGCAAACAAGCCTTTCGATTCGCTCAACACCCAGAGTTTTTGGCTCGAGGGCTCATAGTCCATGTCCTTGATGCTGTAGGGCAGCACTTTGATTTCAGAGCCGTCCAAGCCATTGAAATACAATCCATTGTGTGTGGCTACCCAGACCAGTCCTTGTGCGTCGAACTCGATTTTTTCAACTTTTAACCCCTTGAACCCCGTGATTTTAGGAATCCCATACAAGGCAAAGCCATCCGGCAGGTCCAGGGGCGAAGCGGCGGGCAGCAGCTTCTGGGCGGCCAGGTGCTTTGGGATTTCAAACAGACCGTTAAGCCCCGCCCAGAACGTGCCTTTATTGTCCAAATTGACGTCTGTGGCTCGGTGGACCAGCAGTTTTTGGCTGCCGTTTTTGATGACCAGTGTACCGGCCTTGCCAATCACCAGCGTACTGCCGTCGGGGAGGTGGCGAATGTTTCGGATATTTTTGTTGGTGACGTATTTTTGAAAAATCACCTTGGATTTGATGCTTTGGCCATCAAAAATCGAATACGCGATTCCTTCCGAACCAATCCAGAGCTTTCCTTGCGGGTCCCTGCTGAGGCAAATGACCCGTTTGTGTACCAGTCCGTCGGCTTGGGAATACTGCACGATATCGGGGTCGGGCACATAAAAAAGGCCTTCTTCAAAGGTGGTGAACCACAAGCCGCCCTCCCGGTCTTCCAGGACGGAAGAAACCGAGCGTCCGGGCAGGTAGGATTTTTCTGGTTTCAGACTGGGATAATCGAGCATAAAGGCGCCATTTCGGGTGCCTAACCAGAGTTTTTGACCGATTTTTCGAATGAAAATGTACTGGTTGCCTTCTTCCAGTGGTGTGACCACCCGGAGCAAACGCCCATCAAAACGGTTTAGGAAAAACAGGCTGCGGTCGGCGCTAATAATCAGGGTATCGCCCGAGGTAATGCCTTGAATCGTTTGGTTGAGCACGGGCATTTTGGCCATAGCGTGAAACCCATCGGCTTCAATCATCCCAAAATAATGCGAGGCCCCGCCAATTTGGTTGTTCGGGTTTTTCCAGGCTACCACCACCCCGTCTTCCGCGCCACGTTCTTCAATGTGTTGATTGTCAAGGTCAATCAGGATGGTTTTGTACACACCGACGTACACGATCCGGCCATCGTCTTGTTCGAAAAGTTTGAGGGCCAGGCCTTTCAGGTTGCATTGTTTGAGGATGGGCAGGTTGTTTTCGTTGTAAATCTTTCCCTGCTGGTAAAAGCCCGCTTTCCCGTTCAGCGTGGCAAACCAAATGCGTCCTTTACGGTCTTCGCAGAGCGTAAACACCTCGTTGTCGGGCAATCCGTGCGAACTGTTGAAATTGGTAAAGGACTGTCCGTCAAAACGGCTCACCCCCACGTCCGAGCTGGTCCAGATATACCCTTTGCTGTCCTGAAAAACGGAGTAGAGATAATTGGAGGGCAGGCCTTCGCCGGTCTGGTAGTTTTTGGAAAAAGCTTGCTGGGCAAAACCGCGCCCCAGCGCACCCAAAACCAGCAAAAAAAGAAGGCAATAGTTCCGCATTTCGGCAGCGAAGGTAGGGGCTTTGCCGGGTATGCCGGATGCGTAGAATCAATGGGGTGGGGCGTTGGATCGGGGTTTGGGTGCGTTTTTTTTGGGGAGGGGATGGAGTGAAATGTCCAATATCCAACCGGGAATGTCCAATGTCCAAGGAGAGCCAGCGCCTGGGATACCCGTAAAATCTCAAGCGAGCGACCCACTCGGACATTGGACATTCCCGGTTGGATATTGGACATTTTCCAACGCTCGCCCTAATTTCGCCGCATGCAAAAACTACTACTACTCCTGCTTTGCAGTCCCCTCCTGTTGTGCGCGGGCGAACCCCTCACCTACACCATCAGCCCGGTTTCGGTGGCTGGAAAAATGCGGCTGCGCGTGGCCATGGAATTTGATGGTTCGGCCTCGGGCACCAGTTATTTGAGCTACATGGACGACCAGTTTGGGGAACCCGGACAAATGGCGTTTGTGGAATTCCCCGTACAAAACCCCACGGTGAGCATTTCGAAAGAACCGTCCCAAAACCGTTTTGTGGTAAGCCATTTGCCTGGAAAACGGGTGCGGGTGTTGTACGAAATCCTTGATTTACAAGATAGTAGTCAAACTTTTTATAAATACTGTTGCTACAAACCCATCCTGCGCAAGGATTATTTTCACATCCAAACCGGACACTTGCTCTGCGCCCCGGAGGATTACTGGCAAGGCCCGGACGACCGCCAGGTGGTTCGTTTTCGCTGGGAAAATTTCCCCGCCGATTGGATGCTGCACAACAGTTTTGGTCCGGATAAAAGCCAAACGGTTTTGATCTCGAACAGCGAATTCGGCGTGGGCGTTTTCGTGGGCGGCGATTTTCGGCGTTTTGCTTTTGAGGTCAAGGACCAGCCCGTGTACCTGCTCACGCGTGGGCACTGGTCGCAGTTTTCAGACGATACACTGGTGCACCTGCTGCGACGCACGGTGGAAGGGCACCGGGCCTTTTGGAACGACTTTGGCGACTCGATTTATACCGTCACGTTCCTGCCAATTGACGATGCGCCCTGGACCGAATTCTCCAAAAGCACCAGTGTGGGTGGTTCGGGTTTGACCAATAGTTTTATGTCCTTCGCCACCAACAATCCGGGGGTGAATTTCGACCTCATCCGCTACATTTGGGTACACGAACTGATGCACCACTGGATTGGCACCAAAATTCAAAACGCCAATGAAGAGCGGCAATATTGGTTCAGCGAGGGATTTACGGAGTATTTTACCTTAAAAAACAGCCTTCGATACGGGTTCATTGATACCGATGGTTTCCTGGAGGGCCTGAACAATTTTGCTTCGGAGCATTACAGTTCGCCCATTCGAACCATGCCCAATGATTCCTTGAACTACGAGCGTTTTTGGAACGGGGGCAAGGACTGGGAAAAATTGCCTTACCGCCGGGGGTGTTTGTTCGCTTTTTACCTCGACAACCACATTCGCGAACGCAGCCAAGGCAAGCAAAACCTCGAACAGCTCATGCGCGAAATCCTGGCGGAAATGCGGAAAAACCCGGACCAAAAACTCGACCACGGGTTCTTCCAAAAAATCCTTCAACCGTATGGGGGCAAGGCCTCGCTAAAACACTTTCAAACGTTCATCGAGCGCGGCAAACCCATTGATTTTCGCAAAACCAAACTTCCCGCTGGACTCGAAGTCAAGGTCAAGGACGTGACCATGCGTTATGGACCCAGCCGCGACATCATTACCAAAACCGAGGTGCTGAAAAATATCCCGGTTTTCAGGTTGAAATCTGGCGCAAACAAAGGAACCTTGCGGGAGGCTTTGTTGAAGTGAATTAGGTGGCGAGCGCTGTATTCATTGTGCTTGATTTTTGTTTGGTTGGGTGTTTTTACTCACCGGGTGACTGCCAGTCACCCGGTGAGTAAAAACACCCAGCCAAACAAAATCCCATTCTTCGCCATTTTGGTGCGGCAGTGGAAAAAAATTGACCATTTCGATATTTTTACCCCCGAATCCCCAAATCCCCAAATAAACAAATCCACAACACATGAAATTACCCAAAGCAGAAACCCTCATCCTCCTGGCCTTCCTGGTCTGTATGGCCTTGTGGGCAATGTCCAAATGTTCCGAACGCCGCTCTGACTCTGTGCGTCGCGTGCGCGAGGTGGAAGGCAGCGACGATGAAGAGCGTCCGGTAAAACGCGATACCGTGGTGGTACAATCCGCGCCAAAAACACCCAGCAATGAGGTCCAGGAAAATCCGGCGGTTCCGCCCGTCACCCAATCCACCCAACCCGTTGCGCCCACCCCAAAACCTGGCGCCGCACCCAAGCGCCCCACCTTGACCAACGAGATCAAAACCCCTCCCCCCAGCAGTACCACCACTGCCAGCGGTTCCACCCTGTTTGTCAGCATCGATGGGTTGAAAGTGCGCAAAGAACCCGGGCTCAAAGGCGAAACCGTTGCGGAACTAAAACTCTATGAACCCGTTACCTTTCTCAACAAAAAGACCGAATGGACCCAGGAAATCAGCCTAGGCTATGAAAAAGAGATCGGAAGAGCG
>JALHPW010000054.1 GCA_022842255.1 Saprospiraceae bacterium
ATGACGTCCTTAATTTCACCAGTCATTGCCCCTCCTTGTATAGCAGCACCCAACGCCACCGCCTCGTCTGGATTGATGGAGAACCGCAGGTTTTTCCCGCTTAATTTTCGGATTTCATCTTGCACCAGCGGCGTGCGGGAGGCAGCGCCAATCAGCACCACATGGTCCAAATCAGCCGGTGTGCAGCCTGCCTCTTTCAACAATGTGCTACAGATTTCCATGGTTCGAGCAATAAAGGGGGCAATCATTTGCTCCAGTTTTGATCGGGTTAAGTTTAATACAAGATGTTTGGGTACTCCTTCGAAGGCAGCAATATAGGGAAGGTTAACTTCTGACTCGTTACTGCTGGAGAGTTCAATCCTTGACTTTTCGGCAGCCTCTTTTAAGCGTTGCAAGGCCATTCCATCTTTGCGTAGGTCTATGCGTTCTTGCTTTTGGAATAATTCCGCAAGAAAGTTCACAACCGCTAGGTCAAAAGCTTCGCCTCCAACATTTTTCTCACCGCCTGTGGCTTTTACTTCATAAACGCCGTGGCCAGTCTCGACTATAGAGCAACTAAAACCTCCCCCGCCTAAGTCATAAACCAATATTTTCAGTTCTTCCTCTTGCTTATCAAAACCGTAGGCCATCGCTGCAAGGGTAGGTTCGTTTACCATGCGCAAGATGTCAAGACCAGCGAGTTTTCCCGCTTTTTTTAATGCGTGCCGTTGATAATCATCAAAATATGCGGGTACAGCCACCACGGTTTTCGAAACAGATTCGCCTAAAAAAAGCTCCGTGATTGTTTTTATTTTTTGGAAGACAGCGGCACAGATTTTTTCAGGGGAATAGGGTTGTCCTTCTATATCAATGCCCAAGTCAATGCCTAAGTGGTCGTTGCCCGCGTCTATTACCTGGTAGTTTTGAGGTTTGTTTTCGAGTAGGAATTCATGATAGCCTTTGCCGAGCAGCCCTTTAATGGAAGCAATCGTTCGGGTTGGATTGGTAATGGCCTGACGCTTGGCGGACGCACCGATTTTGATTTCGCCGTTAATCAGGTAGGCCACAACAGATGGTGTGGTATGCGAACCTTCATCATTGGGGATAACAATTGGTTTGCCATTGTCCATAACGGCCACACAAGTATTGGTGTTGCCAAAATCAATTCCGATGACCTTTTGAGAGTTTTTTTTACTGCTTTGCCGCTGCTGATAGAGCCATTCAAGCTCTTTCAAAGATATTTGCTCCTGCTCTAAACGCCGTTGTTCAGCCGCTTCTGATTGCTGACGGGCCTCCCTTGCTTCTCGCTCCAGTCTTTCTATTTCTGCCCTTTTTTTTAGTTCCATTTCTTCTTTGGCTTTGGTAATGCTGGCCAAAGCTTCTTTTTCCGTACGTGCGGCAGTTTCCATGGCTTCCAGTTCGGTGCCGCATTTGTCCAACTTGCTTACCAAGATTTCGCGCCCAGGCTCAAAACCGTCTTCCCAAAGTGCAAGACAAGAATCAAGCAAACTTATGGCTTCTGTCCATTTCTTTTTCTTTAATAGGTTATCGGCCTGTTCGACAATCAACAAATATTCTTGATGACGGAGCAAACGTTGTTTTTTCTCAATCCGTAAGCCCTCCACTTTTTCAACCAAAAGGTCTATTTCTTCGAATATGGTTAGGTAAGCAGCGTCTGCGTTGTGCCAACGTGGGTCCGTAATCGGAATGCCTTTTTTGGGCAACAACTCCGAGCGCTCCAATTTTTCAAAGGGGGTGTGTTTCAAAGCGCAAGGCCGGAGCATCACCCCCACAGCAATGGCTTCTCCCTTCTCGTGCCGTTGGAGCGCAATGGGGGCTTCTACCTCATAAAAATAATCAGAATCAAGCGCGTCTGGACTAAGCAGCAGTAAAATAATGTCCGACTTTGCAAGTTTTTCATGAATATCGGCATCCCAATCCGCACCCGCTTCAATATCACAATTATCCCAAATATCAATTTTTCGTGCCCTAAGCAACGGTTTTAGCCGGCGTCGGATTTCGTCTTTAAAGACTAAATCCTTGCTTGAATAGGCAATAAAAATCTGGACAGGAAATACTTCGGTGCTCATGCGGCGTTGGGTGTCGCTGAAAATTCTGAGCAAACATAGAGAAGGAAATCGAACTATGCGTTCAAACGCAGGGTAAACATTGAATGGGCAATTAATTGACTGCGTAAAAAACGCGTAGTGCTAAATTTTGGTAAGGAAATTGTCCGGTTTACCCCAATTCAAAATATCCCGTTCTCTCCATTATCACATTATCCTACCTTTGCCCTCAATAAATTAAATACATGACGCCTGCTGAGCAATTGCTAAATGAGGTTGAAGCGCATATCGCCGATTTTTTTGCGCAAAACATCTCCACCCAATACGTTTTCCACGATCTTGGACACACCATCCAAACTGTGGCCGCTACCAAGACCATTGGCGAAGGCTTTCGGCTCGACCCGCAAGACATGCTTACGGTACTCTTGGCCACCTGGTTCCATGACACGGGTTATGCCGAAGGCCCTGCCGACCACGAGGAACGCAGTTGTGCCAATGCCGCACAATTTTTGGAAGGGAAAATTCCCCCCGAACAAGTCCTAGAGGTCCAATCCTGCATTCGGGCTACCAAAGTGCCTCAGAAACCGGAGTCCCTGCTCGGACAGGTCATCGCCGACGCCGACCTCAGTCACCTGGGTATGGAAATTTATTGGGACCGGACGAGCCGTCTGCGGCAGGAATTCGTGCTTACCCGTGGGAACGTGATGAGCGACCAGGATTGGGTTGATTTTGAAATCAATTTCATGCTCACCCACGAATACCATACCGTGGTGGCACAAGAACTTTTCAACAAACGAAAGGCCAAACACATCCAACAACTCCTCAAGCAAAAGCGCAGACTCAACCCTTCCCTTGCGCCAACGGTGGATGAAATCAGCCTGCTCGAAGAAAAGGAAAAAACCGGCGACCTCAAAAAAGTGCTAAAAGAGAGCGAAAACGAGATAAAATCGGCGCGTTTTGGCCGTGGGGTAGAAACCATGTACCGCACAACGTACCGTACGCACACCAATTTGAGTGCCATGGCGGACAGCAAGGCCAACTTGATGCTTTCGGTGAACGCCATTGTCATTTCCATTTTGGTATCCAACCTTTTGCCCAAGCTTCAGGATGGCGCTTCTTGGAAAATCGTGGTGCCTACTGTACTGCTGACCGCTACCTGTCTAGGCTCCATGGTGTTTGCGACCCTTGCAACGCGACCTAAAATAACGGAAGGGAAAGTGACTAGGGAGGCCATCAAGCAACGCAAAGCCAACCTGTTGTTTTTTGGGAACTTTTTCAACATGAACCTGGATGATTTCCAATGGGGCGTAAATGAGATGTTGACCGACCCTGAGTTCTTATACAGTTCCATGAGCCGCGACCTTTACTTTTTGGGGATAGTGCTTGCCAAAAAATACAAATACCTGAGTACCTGTTACAACATATTCATGTATGGCCTGATTATTTCCATGGCAGCGTTTGCGGTCTCTGCAGCGATGTAGATTTAAAGCTTTGGTTGTTCAAACTATTGAGTCGAAACGTTGTCTTTTGCCAAACTTGATAGTCCAGTCTAATAATCAGTCTTACAACAGTAACCATTCCACCCATCACCATTTCCCCCTCGATGTCGAGCATAGTCATCATCCCGACGTACAACGAAAAAGAAAATGTGGAAGCCATTGTGCGCGCTGCACTGGCCCAATCCAATGATTTCCATGTCCTTATCGTGGACGATGGTTCGCCCGACGGTACCGGGCAGATTGTTCGGGACCTGCAAGCCAGCGAATTTGGAGGCCGATTGCACTTGCTCGAACGCAGTGGAAAACTCGGGCTTGGCACGGCGTATATCGCTGGTTTCCGCTGGGGCTTGGAACGCGACTACGAATACTTTTTTGAAATGGACGCCGACTTCTCGCACAACCCGGACGACCTGCCGCGCCTGCTCGCCAAATGTCGCGATGAAGGGGCGGATGTGGCCGTGGGTTCACGGTATTGTCGGGGTGGAAAGGTGGTGAATTGGCCGATAGACCGCATTGTACTCTCCCGCGGAGCCTCTTTGTACACCAGCCTTATCCTTTGGATGCCGGTGGCCGATCCAACCGCAGGGTTTATTTGCTACCGTCGTAAAGTGTTGGAAGCCATGGATTTAAGTAAAATAAAATTCATTGGATACGCATTCCAAATCGAAATGAAGTACACTGCCTACCGGCTTGGCTTCAAGGTCAAAGACGTGCCCATCACGTTTAAGGACCGCGAAAAGGGTCAGTCGAAAATGTCACTGAACATCATCCAGGAAGCTATGTTGGGGGTATTGCAGATGCGTTTTAAGTGAGCGAAATCACCGTTTTAAAATCTCTACATCAAAGCCAAGTTCGCGAAGTTTTTCCTCGCTGAGTTCTTCCAGGCTTTTGATTTCCAGCACTTTCCCTTCTTTGCTTTTGAAGGTCAGGATAATTTCCTCTCGGTTTTCGACATTTTGTTGGGCCGCCTGCGCCCTTGCGGTCATTTCATCAGCCCGACGAATTGCGGCATTTAGTTGCTCCAGCGCAGCGCGCTCCCGTTCCTGGGCTTCGTGGAGCTGGCCTTGCATATCAACGGTTCGGACGAGGCTTTCGCTCAGCGTGCGCCGCAGTTCTTCCACCTGATTTTTGGCTGCCAGCGCTTCTTGCTCTCGGGCCTTTTTTTCTTCATCGGCACGCATGGATTCGAGCCGGGCTTTTTCGGCTTTTTCACGGCGGGCGATTTCCTCGTTGTTCAAAAGGTCGTTGCAGTTGTGCAGGGAAAGCAGCTTTTCCAGGCTGACCAAATCTACCGATACCACATAATCCAGTTTGAACTGGTCGGTGGTGCTGAACACCTCACCGCCCACGCTGAACACCACGCCGCTTACCTCGGAATTGCCCTGTACTTTTTGAAAGGCCCGCGTGTAGACTGTGGTTAGTTTTGCCGAGCGCACGTAATAGGTTTTGGAGCGGGTTTCTGGCGCAACATTCGTGGCTGCGCGGCAGATTTCAAGGTAAGGGATATAATCTTCTGGCAGAAAGGCATAGCCAATATCGGTCAGTATGATTTCGCAGATATTGTCCTTTTCTACCTTGGTAGAGGCAATGCTGTATGCGCCGTTAAATTTGAATTTGGAATCGATTTTTGAATTGTAAATCACATCAGAGGTGGCGGTTGTAACCACCGGGGGCTTTTCCTGACGAACAAAACGGGTCAGTACAGAGGTTTTGTTGCCGTCCACCAAAATCATGGCGCCCACCAACTGGTCAATTTTGTTTACAAAACCAGCCAATCCTTTGATAAACGTGCGTTGTTTGTAGGATTCTGGCAGGTCAAAACCAACTGTAACGGGGTTGAGCTTGATTTTTCTGGATGGTTGGGCGAACAGGATTTGAGCGGCGAAAAGCAGGAAAAGGACGGAATAAAAACGGGATTGCATGATTCGAATTATTTTGACGGTGCGCTTAACGTTCGGAGTTGCGGGTCTGTTTTGTCAGAACTGTTACTCAAGTCATAAAATTTTCATTTGCCAAACCCTAGACAAAATAGCCGGGTAATATTGAACCCTCCAAAGCCCTACCTTGCCGCAAATTTCAATCCCGTTTTTATTTTTTAACAGTAAATGACCATGCGAAATGCCCTTGTCTGTTGCCTCCTGATTTGCATCGCAACCTTGAATGCTAGCGCCCAACGTCAAAAGCGTCAAACCTCTGGTAATCCAATCCTACAGGGTTGGTATGCCGATCCGGAGGCTGCGATTTTCGACAACAGGTATTGGATTTATCCTACTTATTCGGACAAATATGAAAAGCAGGTCCATTTGGATGCCTTTTCCTCCACCGACCTTGTTCGTTGGACTACCCATCGCAATATTGTGGATACCAATGCAATACGATGGGCCAAAAAAGCCATGTGGGCGCCTGCTATCGTCCAAAAGGATAAAAAGTACTTTCTCTTTTTTTCTGCCAACGATATCCAGAGCAATGCCGAGCTGGGTGGGATTGGGGTTGCGGTAGCGGATAAGCCCGCGGGGCCGTTTAAAGATTACCTAGGCAAACCCTTGGTCGGTCAATTTTACAATGGCGCACAGCCCATTGACCAGTTTGTTTTTCAGGACCGGGATGGACAATATTACCTGATTTACGGTGGCTGGCGGCATTGCAATATCGGCAAACTAAAGTCGGATTTTACGGGGTTCATTCCGTTTGAGGACGGCAGTTTATTCAAAGAGATTACCCCTCAAAACTATGTGGAGGGGCCTTTTATGTTTTTGCGCAACGGCAAATACTATTTTATGTGGAGTGAGGGGGGATGGACCGGGCCGGACTATTCGGTGGCTTATGCGGTGTCGGATTCCCCTTTTGGGCCATTTGAACGGGTGGGTAAAATTTTGCAGCAAGATCCAAAAATTGCCACAGGCGCAGGCCATCATTCCGTGATGCACGATGGTACACGCAATCTTTGGTACATCGTTTACCACCGCCGTCCCTTGGATGAAACAGCGGCAAACCACCGTGTAACCTGTATTGAACCCTTGTTTTTTGATGAAAAAGGGCTTATTTTACCCGTAAAACTCAGTTTTGAAGGTGTAAAAAAGCAAAAATTGAAGAAACGCTGAGGTTTTGGAAAAGAACGTTTTGCCTTCACCAAAAGTCGTTTTAGGGAACGATGTGAACCCTATTGACCCGGTTTTGGCCATCCTGAATAGGCCCGATTGGCTTTCCTTTGTAATCATGTCCGCACTCGTGCAAACAATATGGCGAGGATTTTGAATTTTTGCAGCGTCCAATGAATTCTCCTTACCATATCTACCTCTCCTTCGATGCCGCTGATGCCCGCACGGCAGCCGATTTGCAGCGTCAACTGGCACTGGCCTTACAGCCCAATACGGTTGTTTTTTGGAATCGAAGTGCTGTGCCTACCGAGGCTTTTCGGGCCGAGGCAATGGCGTTTTTGGAGAAAAGCAATCTGTTTGTGGCGGTGCTTTCGATGCACTACGAAGACACCCCGGATGTGCGATGGGAGGCTGCCCAGGCCATCCAAACCCAACGCAGTCGCCCAGCGCTTCAAATCCTGAGCGTTCAGGCTCGGAGTGCGGCCATCCCGCCCGGATTTCATGCATTTCCTACAGCCTTGCCACCTGGCGAAACCATAGAAAACGAGGGTATTTCGCGCGACCGCCAATTGCTTCGGGCCACCAATACCGCAGTCAACGTAATGGCTGCCGCCCCGAAAAGCAATGACATCGGGATTGGCCATATCTCCTTGCCACTTAGCATTGAGGATGTGCGCGAACGTCTGTTGGCGCAAACCGACCGAATCAACCACGCGCCTTTGTTGGCGCTGTTGAAACGCCTGATTCGGGATGTTCAGGTGAAAAGAGGGGTTTTGGATGTTGAGGATTATTTTAAACAATTGCGTGAACAAACCCGGCTTTCGCAAATCAGCCTTGCCAAGTTAAAGGAGAAAGCTGCGCCTATTCAAGAAGACCTGTTCAACCTCATTGAACGACTGCAAGAAGAGGATTTGGTACAGGAATGGAGGCAGATTTTTATCCGGGATTACTATCGATTTGTAGGCGACAGTCGCGAGGACAGCACCGTGCCCCCGTTTTTTGTCCCGGTAGACGAAATCAATATCCCCGAAACCCTGAATTTGCCTGTCGGCCCAAGGGAGCAGGAATCTTTGGAGCAAATTGGACTGCTGTCTTTTGATCAAAAAAATGATTTTCGACGCAGCCTGCTGCTGGCAAAAGATGCGATGGCAGTAAAAAATTACAGCCAGGCGTATGCGTATTGCGACCATGTACGAACCAAGGTCGACCCGCAGTCTGCCCAACTATACGAATACCTGCTCATCACTTTTTTGCAGAAAGAAACGGCCCTTCGAGCTATGCAGGATGCCGTAAACGGCAACGACCGGCTACTACAGTATGTCCTGCTTTTCGCCAGCAGGCTCCGCGATTATGAGCGCGAGGGCAAATGCCGCTCCAGTACCTCGCTCCACAACCTGGAAATCGCGTCGGAAGGTGTTTCGGATGCAGCGCTTCGGCTGTATCATGCCTTGCCCAACGACCCACTTCGACATACTGGCAAACATGCAGAATCCGTGCCCGACAACCGCAGACCCCTGCGGGTTATTTTGGACAATACCTTGAAAGTGTGCCGGTTGGTGCATCCTTCGGAAGAGCTATTAGAAGCGGCCGTTATAGAATGTTGTGGGGGCGGCAAATGCCACTGGATAGAGCGGGTAGACGTGGTGAAGGACCAGTTTCAATTTGTGCCCAACGGGCATTTTGATTTACTGGGCGAAATCCATGAGCTTTTGGAGATGCTCCAAAACATGGAGGAGTCGCAAGACAACAAGATTGTGAAACACCGCGGATTGTTGCGCGAGGACCTGTATTTCAGCCTATTGGCCAAACGACAGGCGCTTGCTGCGCAAATTGCGGAGGATACGAAACGCCGCCGCCCGTTCACGGATGTGCGCGAGTCGGTGATTCGGTTTACCTACGCCTGTTTGTTGGGTGCAGAAATATTTACGGATTTGGATGAAAGGGGGCGCGGCAACTCCTTTTACCGCCTTGCACTCGAATATTTGTTGCCCGGACTTTTGGTTTCGCCAGTCCAGGTAGGAAGCGCAGATTTGCGTTGGTTTACATTGGATGCCCAGGGGGAGGTCGTCGCGCATCCTGATTGTGCAAACTATGGGTTTGATGTGTTGGGGATTGTGGAAAAAATCGTCCGCGATCATGCGGGTCATGCGGGCTGGCTCCAGGTACAACCCAACATCAAGCAAAGTGTGTACCTCCAATACATCGCCGATACCCAAGCCGAATGGGAAAACGTACAGGCGGGTCTTGCCTATACTGATTTTCGGCGGATGGACGTATTGGATGCACGGCGCAAGCTGATTGATTGTCTAAATCGTTGGTTCACAGCTTATCGAGCTTTCCCCGAATTTTCGGGACAGGATTTTCTAGACAATTGCATTCGGGAAATTTCGGGCGAAAACCTTTTGGGATGGCTTCAATTCGACGCGATGGGGCAATTGGCCACTTTGCCCGAAAGCCAGGCCCTTGGGTATGATGCGCAGGGTGAATTGCGTCAATTGCTTTCCTTGTCAACACGATATACAGAGGAGGACTTGCGATTGTCCGTTTCGGAGAATGTTTTCCAAAAGCAAATTTTGCCAGCCTATGAAGCCTTGAAAACCGGCGACGAAAGCCAGCGTATGGTTTGCGCGGGGCTGCTTCGTCAGGCGCTTTGGGCCTACAAATTGCACCAGGATACCCGTTTTTTGGATTTTGTTTGGCGAGAGCTGTCTGAAGAGGTCAAGTTTCGCTGGGTGGATGTCACGAACGAAGGCCAGGAAATTCCATACAAACAAACCCCTGGTTTTGATCCGCTGGTGGTATTGCACGAACTTCATGCGAACCTGCCCAAGCGTTTTCGATTGTTCGAACTACGGGAGCGCGTGTCGACCCGTCGTCTGCGGGATGCGGAGGCGCGGTATTTTCACGAAATCAGTGAATTTCGACACGAAAACCGCTTGCCAGAACGCCAAGTAGCTGTGGAAATCATCCGAAAGATGAAGGGGCTTTACCATTATTTCCCGCAAGCGGAATTCCTGAAATTGCCGCTCGACGAACTCAATAAGCGGGGAAGGGTGCGTTGGAATGCCAACTTTCTTGGCGTGTTCCCGTTGCAGGAAAATCACTACGAAAACAGTTATTTCAATTTTGAATACAAATTTGAGCGCTACGAATTGAAGCGCTTGTTGGATAACCAGTTTGGTGAAATGCAGCGTGTACTGCGCGAAACTGGGGAATTGTGATTAATCCTTCCTTCGCAACAGCACTGTAGAACTATGCTTCGACCGCATCACAATCTCATAGCGGTCCATGACGGGCTGTGCTGCTTCCGGGGATATGAGGTATAAAAACTCGTAATCATACCCCGGCGCCTGGTCTGAATGCCATGGTGCGAGTTGTACCAGCTGGTTGAAGCCTCTTGGGTCTTTTTCAACGTGGTACATGAAAGAATTGAGCAACAGCCAAGTAGCATCCAACGTGTATGGAGTCTGTCGCCCTTCCGTTTCCTTGGCCTTTTTGAGATAATCAAACACCTTGTAGGTATCTTGGTCGTGCCACCATTCATGACTTTCCCGCAAATTGACGCACCGTGCCATATTGACGATGGCGATTGCCATCATGGGCGCCATAAAGCCCCAAGCCCATCGCGTGGAATGTTCCTGCATCCAGGCGGCAGTGACGCCCATGGACAATGCAAAAAGGGGCCAGTAAAACAAGGCCAAACGGGGTTCCAGGTAGGGGGTCTTCGTGAGTTCGACTTGTACAACGTTGGTTAATAAGGCACCTGCCAGCAGTGCCACGGGTAAAAACCTCGGGTCGGAAGCCAGTACCCGATTTTTTTGAATCCACCGATAAAGTGCGACGAGGATGATGCCCACCGTAAAAATCACGGCCAGCCATGCCAGAATGTGCGCGCCGTCGTTGGGCAGGTATTGGTTTTTATGGATGGCCGTTCGCATGGATTTTTCGGCAGAAGAAAACAGCGTTTCGAGCGGGTTCCAGTTTTTTAATTCGGAGTGCTTGCTCAATCGGGACAGCGGTACGTACAAAAATGCGGCGAACACCCCAAGTACCGAGATTGCTAAACTCGTTTTTTGGAAAAACTGTAAAAACGAATTGCTTGCCTGTTTTGCCGAGAGAAAAGTCAGGCCAACCATAGGCACCAAAAACAGCAATAAGGTGAAATTGGCATACACTGCAAACCCTGCAAAGACGGCCGCGATGGCCAGGTGTTTTTTCTGGTGCCCTTGGGTGATAAACTGCCAGGAGTACCAAATGGAAAACATCATCAGGCCCATACCCAATCCATATCCACGGGCCACGGAGAAAAATTCGAGGCAGTAGGGTTGACCCAAAAGCATGGCATAGGCAAATACCTGTACCCAAAGATAGCCGGAGAGTTGCCGACAAAGCAAAATACCCGCCCATGCATACATTAGGGCTCCCATGAGCACCGGCAGTCGGAATATCATGGGGTGCCAACTCCACATGCTGGTCAAGGCCTTGATCAACAGGGTGTTAAGGATATGGTTGTTGGGGTTTGCATCACTTTTGAAGAAAAGGGTGTCAAAAACGCCCCGCGGTACATGGCTGATGGCGGTACTGCTCTCGTCAACCGTAATCGGGATAAACCAGGCCCGGATGAGGACGTAAGCCAAAAAAACGGCTGCCATGGCGCCCAGGATGATATTCGTTTTGCGATTCATGGGGCGAATATCTGCTTATTCATTTTTTGGAGGGAGAAATTGAGCAATAAAAAACCGCCCGCGATTTGCATCGGGGCGGTCATATTTTCAAAATCGTTTCTTAACCAACTAGTTTGAGCCGTCGTTGCGGCCACGGGTGACCGCAAATTCACCCACTTTTGTGCCGTGTTCAAGTCCTTTTTCGCTGTCAAATCGGTAGTGGATGCACCCATAGATGCGAGAATCGGCGGCTTCTTGCGCCCAAGCCCGCAGCTCGCTTTCATTGCTAGGGAACAGGTACGACAAAACCTCAGCAGCAGCACCAGAGAAGGTGGAGTGGCCGGATGCGTAGGCCGGAAAATTCGGGATACCCGTTCCCGTTGTGATGCTTGGGTCCACTTCAGTAGGTCGAGGGAGCATGTAGTAATATTTCGCCTCCCAACAAACGATTCCTGCATCTACCATAGCGGTATTCACCAATGCCATGGCACGTGCAGAGCGGATTTCATTGAATTCGTTTTCATAAATCAGATTGGCCGCACGACGATTCCAGTGGCCCGGTGGGGTGTAAGTGCCGGCTCCATCAGACCAAAATGTGGTGATGCGTTGCTGTTCCCGGGTGCGGTTTTTGGAGAACCCGCGAAGCTCCTCCAAGGCTGCTTCAAATGCGGGCGTGCCCGGTTGCGGTGGGGCCACTGGTCGGATGGCGGCTTTTGTTGCATCATCAAAGTTCCATGGCTTAACATTGCCAAAAGCAGGGAGCATGGGTGGGCGAACCGGGATGTCGAGGCTGTGCCATTGGGTGGTGAAACCACGCGCTGTAGCACTGTCACGTTGAGCTTGAAAGCCTGCCTGGTTGTTGGCCATGCCCATTCGGTCTTTTTTTGCCCATTCGTTGATGACATTTAGGGCAATAATACGGCCTAGGGAATCACCTGCGGAGAGGTCGCTTTGTACGTTTGCTCCTGCCCAAAGTCGGCTGTTTTTATGCTCTTCCGCTTTTGCGGTAACATTTGCCACTTCGCGGGGGAAGATAAATTTGATGATTTCACGGGAAGCAGCAGCCACTACCGCATCTTCAGAAGGATAGGATGGGAGGTCATTGGTAGGAATAATCGGTTGGATGTCCGTTGCGTTTTTATAAGGAGCCAAGCGGTTGTGCTGGAATTTGCGGTGCCAGCAAGCCACCAATGCGTCGTATTGGGCTACCGCCAAAAGTGCAAACATCCGTGAAGCTATCGGAGGGTTGGCAAAGGGCACGCGGGGGTATGCATCCGGATTGGCTGGGTCGAATACAAGGGGTGGGTAAACCGGGTTGCCAGTGGAATCGTACACATAGTTGGGTGGCACATTGTAGTTGGCGGCAAGTTCTCGGGCGATTTCGTGCCAACGAAGCACCCCATTTCCGCCCCACCAAATAGCGAGTTCTTTTTCCTCGGCAGTTGCGGATGCCATTTTTGCCCGCAGATTGTCGAGTTCGGTCAAATATGCAGCGGACCCGGCGGCCTCGGGGGTAGGGACAGCTGTCTTGTTGCTGTCGATGGGCAGGTAGGTTTTCCAATTGCCGGCATTGGCATCCAGACTAGTTTCAGCATAAGGCTCGAAAGCCGGGTTTTCTGGCGGGTTTTTGTCGCATTGTGTGAAGGCGATCAGAAGGCCAAAGGCGGCCAACAAATGACTGATATTGATCTTTTTCATTGAAAATGAATTTTTTTCGGTGTGGATTGGTACTTGGATGTTGTAGGAGGCCAATAGCTTCAATTTTGTTTTCCTACTTCCTCGTCCCCTTTTTTATTGATGTCGAGGAAATAGGTTGCCCCGGCGGTCCAGGTCAGAGACTCCCCAACATTTCGACCGCTCAGCACCTGGCTTACGGTGGCCAACAGTCCCAATCGCTTAGTGACGAAATATTTAGCAAAAACACCTACCTGCCCAGCGGCCATTTTATTGCTCGCTTGTGGTGCCTCATTGTAGCGGATATCGTCGCCAGAAAGACCCGTAAAGGCATCGTACCAAACCTCCGCTTGGTAGCGGGGTTTGATAAATCCAAGTCGCGCGGAATAATCGAACACGTTGGGTACAGGCATTTCATCGCTGTAAATCAACTGGTTATCAAAAATATATCCATTGTGGTCAATGGTTGTACTGCTTCTCCAGGTGTGCCCAGCTTGAGCGGTAACATACAGGCCGAAATCTGCCGTGTAGTTCAGGATAGCTCGTAATGAAGCGGTTTGGCTGTGAAGCCGATGC
>JALHPW010000055.1 GCA_022842255.1 Saprospiraceae bacterium
TGATCTCCTTAATGGCTTTCAACAACCCGTATTGGACCTATAAACTGAAGCATTGGCCGCACCAGGAGGTTCGGCACGGTGAATATTACCGCTGGTTGACCAGTGGTTTCCTGCACGGCGATGTAATGCACTTGGCGTTTAACATGATTACCCTGTATTTCTTTGGTAGGATTGTGGAGCAATGGTTCAGCATCGTGTTTCCGGACTTTGGGGGCATCATTTACCTGTTTTTTTACCTCGTTGCCATTGTGGCCGCTTCATCTGCCACTTTTTTCAAATATCGGGAGTCGCCCAGTTTTGCCAGCATCGGGGCTTCCGGGGCTGTGGCAGCGGTGTTGTTTGCCTCCATCCTAATTTTGCCAACCAACAAAATATACCTCTTTTTTATCCCGATTGGCATCCCCGGTTTCATTTTTGGCATCCTGTACCTCTGGTTCAGCGCCTATGAAGCAAAACGCGGACAAGACAATATTGACCACACTGCTCACTATTACGGGGCGATTTTTGGCTTTTTCTTTCCCATTGTGTTCGAACCGGGATTGGTACCGATGTTTATCATGCAGTTGCAGACTTGGTTTGCAGGTTTGGGGCAATAGGTCACGGATTTAATGCGCAGGAGATGTTTGGACGCGGACATTTTTTGGGGAAAATTAGCCGATACCTGCCCATGCGCCCTACCTTTGCAACCAAATTAATCTTTCGGCGTTACAATACCGAACTTCAAATTTGCACAACAAAATAGTTTTTTAAAATGGCACACGAATTCACAGACGCGAGCTTCAAATCAGAAGTGCTCGACAGCGATAAACTCACCGTAATTGACCTTTGGGCAGAATGGTGCGGCCCTTGCCGTATGATGAGCCCGTTAATCGAAGAACTTTCTTCGGAATACGCTGGAAAGGCCGTGGTTGGAAAACTCAACGTAGACGACAACCCTGAAGTCCCCTCCAACTATAACGTGCGTGGCATTCCCACCTTCCTTTTCCTGAAAAATGGCGAATTGGTTGACAAAGTGGTGGGCGCGCAGACCAAACAGTTCTTGAAAGACAAGATTGAGGCGCATATCTAAACAATACCAGTCTCCCAATTTTACAAGCGGTCGGGCAGCAAAAGCTGCTCGACCGCTTTTTGTTTGCAAAAGAAAAGCCCACTTGAGCGGACTTTTATAGTTTTGCGCGGTCTTTGAAAACCCAACCACCGATTCTTATCTGATTTAGTGCTCTAAGCATCGGACGGATTTTTGAACGGAATTGCTTTCACACACATCGAAAACATGAATTTTTCCTTTAAAACGCTCAACAACCTCGCAGGCTGGATCACTTTTGGCATTGCAGCAGTCGTACTTGGCTTGGCTGCCGAGCCGACCGGAAGCCTCTGGGACTGTGGTGAATTTATCTCAGGCGCCTATAAACTTCAGGTTGTACACCCGCCCGGTGCGCCTATTTTCCTCTTGGTAGGTCGTTTGTTTGCCTGGGTTGGGGGGATGCTTTCCAGCGACCCTGCCAACATCGCTTATTCCGTCAACCTGCTCTCCGCCATTTGTACGGCGTTTACCGGACTATTCGTTTGCTGGAGTACCAGTATTCTGGCGCGATTGATTTTGGTGGGCCGCGATACCGATCCCGTTGGTGGACAAGCCGTTGCAGCCGTAGGTGCTGGCGTAGTGGCTGGACTCTGCACCGCTTTCACTTCTTCCATCTGGTTTTCCGCTGTGGAAGGTGAGGTGTACGCCATGTCCACGTTTTTCACGGCCATGACCCTTTGGGCTACCCTGAAATGGTACAACCTGCCTGACAAGCCTGAGGCTGACCGCTGGTTAGTTTTTGCGTTTTTCTCCACCGCGCTTTCAATCGGGGTTCACTTGCTGAGCCTTTTGACCTTCCCAGCGCTGGCGATGTTTTACTACTTTAAAAAATCGAAGAAACCCACCGCAATGGGTACTTTGATTGCCGCAGGCGTAGGGATGGCATTTATCATCGCCATTCAAAAATTGATCATCGCGGGCATCCCGACGATGTGGGCATTTTTTGACAAACTAATGGTCAACAGCTTTGGGGCGCCGTTTTATTCCGGCATTATCCCGGTTTTGTTGATTTTCAGCGGGGCAATCTGGCTAGGCCTGCGCCACGCCCAACGTACTGGCAATGGACTCCTACAGCGGGTGGTGGTTGCCTTAGGCGTGGTCATCGTAGCGTATTTCTCCTACGGCATGGTTATCATTCGTGCCAACGCCAATACGCCCATCAACATGAACGACCCTTCCGATCCGATGCGTCTGCTCCCCTACCTTAACCGGGAACAATACGGGGAACGTCCGCTCATTCGCGGTCCGCACTTTGACGCACAACCCACCGGAATCAACACCGAAGAGCGTTATGGCCGGGTAGGCAATCGTTACGCCATTGTGGATGAAAAAGTGGATTATGAATACTCTTCCAACGACAAGGCCCTGTTTCCTAGGATGGGAGATTACTCACAGAACCGCCCTTCCCTATACCGAAAATGGATAGACAAACCATCCGGAGTTCCTACTTTGGGCGACAACATCGAATTTTTCTGGAAATACCAGTTGGGCTGGATGTATTGGCGCTATTTTATGTGGAATTTCTCTGGCCGACAAAATGGCGACCAAGGCTATTATGCCTGGGATCCAACGGCAGGAAACTGGATAACCGGAATCGATGCCATTGATGCTGGCCGAATTGGCAATCAAGCAGAATTGCCTGATTTTCAAAAGAATAACCAAGGGCGGAACAAGTACTACATGATTCCATTCCTGCTTGGTTTGTTGGGTATGTTTTTCCATTACCGGAGCAGGCCACGCGATTTTGCAGCCATTATGGCCTTGTTTATCATAACCGGGATTGGTATCATTGTCTATTCCAACCAGCCTCCCAACGAACCCCGTGAGCGCGACTACGTATTGGCTGGTTCGTTCTTTACCTTCTGCATCTGGATTGGATTGAGCGTCGTGGCAATTTGGGACATGTTGAACAAAAGCCTGAAAGGCGCTGCAGCCCCTGTGGCTACCGTGCTTGCACTTTCTGCGCCCATGCTCATGGTTACGCAAAACTGGGACGACCACAGCCGCGCCCACCACTTTGCCAGCCGCGATTATGCCAGCAACTTCCTCAATTCCTGTGCTCCCAACGCCATCATCTTTACGTACGGCGACAACGATACTTATCCGCTCTGGTATTGCCAGGAAGTAGAGGGCATCCGAACAGACGTGCGGGTGGTGAACCTATCGCTCATCGCCGTGGATTGGTACATCGATCAACTCCGCCGGGCCGTGAATGACTCGCCAGCCATCGAAATGAGCATCCCACGCGAGCAATTGCGCGGCTTCAAACGGGTACAAACTCCCTTCTTTGCACCTCGCGGCGAAAAAGAAATGGATATTCAACAGGTGTTGAAATTCCTTGGGGAAGATCACAAACAAGCATCGGGTGGTGGTCGTGATTTAGACACCTATCTGCCGACCCGTAAAATATCCATCCCGGTGAACAAGCAGTGGTTCATAGACAACAAATTGGTGGCCGGACCAGATTCGACCCTGGTGGATACCCTGCACATTGACCTTGGTAAGGACAAAAAATACATCATCAAAGACGAGTTGGCCATGTTGGACATCGTGGGCTCAAACCTCGGCAAACGGCCTATTTATTGGGCGGTGACCTGTCGCGAGGACAAACTGTTGGGCCTTGAAGATTATCTCCAACTAGAAGGCCTCGGGCTTCAGGTCGTGCCCAAAAAAGTAAAGAGTTCCATGGAAGCCTACGGCATCATCGGCTCAGGAAGCGTGAACAGCGACCAGATGTTCCAAAACATCATGGAAAAATGGAAATGGGGCAACTTTGACAAACAGCGTTCGTATGTGGACCGCTCCTATATGCCCAGTTTGCAAACCATGCGGGTGAGTATTATCCGTCTGGCCCGTCAACTGGTAGTAGAAGGCAAAAAAGAGAAAGCGGTGGCACTGGTGGACAAGTATTTTGAGGTATTCCCACAAATGAACTTCCCGTACGACCAGTTTACGGCCTTCATGGCCGATATCTATGCGCTCAGCGGGGAAAAAGCAAAGGCGGCAGCCAAAATTCGGGAAATTGCCACCCAAATGGAACAGCAATTCCGTTTCTACGAATCGCTCGACTCCGATTTCAAAAAAGGCTACAAGCAAGACAATGATTACACCATGTCGACCGTACAAAACCTCCTGAAAATGGCGGCAAACATGGAAGACAATGCCTTGTACCAGGAACTGGAAACAAAATTCCAGGCCTATATGCCCAAAATGCCAAAAGGTGCTCCACAGGGGCTGCCTAATTGAATTGGTTATTGGTGACTGGTTATTGGTTACTGGTTAAATTCGTAATCACCAATAACCAGTCACCAATAACCAGTCAACCAATAACCAGTCAACCAATAACCAGTCAACTAATAACCACACCCAATCATGGCTCATTTCAAACGTACAGCAACTGCCGCATGGCGCGGCACCGGGGCAGAAGGCTCTGGCTCACTCAGTGGCCCATCGGGCGTACTGGACAACACCCCTTATTCTGCCGCAAAACGTTTTCAGAACGAAGACGGCAAGGCGGGCACCAACCCTGAAGAACTCATTGCGGCCGCCCATGCGGGTTGCTACATCATGGCGCTGAGTTTTCAACTTTCAGGTGCGGGGTTTCCTCCAACGGAACTTCGTTGCTCGGCCACCATCGACATGGAAAAAGGGGATGCAGGCTGGGGTTTTGCAAAAATCACCCTACAATTGGAAGCAGAAGTGCCCGGTATCGATTCAGCAAAATTCCAAGAGTTGGCCGCTGCTGCCAAAGGAGGTTGTCCGGTAAGCAAGGCGCTTTCAGCAGTACCGATTGAGTTGGAAGCTCGTTTGGTTTAAAGTTACCAGTAACAAGTTCCAAGACCACCTGAGGTTCGCCTACATTAAGCTTGCAACTTGCTACGCTTGCGAAAATACTATGAAGAAGCAGTTACTTTTCGGAATGGTATTGGTTTCCTTCAGCCTTGCTGCGCAAAGCCCCTGGCCGCGCAGCAAGGCTGGTTTTTTTGGGCAAGTCGCCTGGCAAACCATACCTACGTACGATGCCGTGTTTGAGTCTGAAAACCAGCTCAATATCCCGCTTGATCGTGAGTTGACTGAGCACACCCTTCAATTGTATGGGGAATATGGGTTGGGAAGGAGGACGACCATCGTGGCTGCCATGCCCTTGCGTTTTTTAAAAAATGGCGACTTCCTACCCGTTCCGTACACTGCACCCCAAACGGCCGAAGGCACCCTTATAGGGCTTGGAAACGCTTCTTTGGCCATAAAAACGGCCATTTTTAAAGGCAATGTGCGACTAACGGGTTCTCTAAAACTCGATTTCCCAAGCAAGCAGTACGACGACCCTACCGGGCTTCGAGCAGGTTATGATGCCTGGACTTTTCAACCTAGCCTGAGTACGGGCATGGGACTGGGCCGGGTGTATTGGTTTGCCCATGCCGGTTATGGTTTTCGCAGCAATGACTACAGTTCGTTTTTGAACACAGGAGCAGAAATAGGCGTTAAAGCTTGGAAGTTTTGGCTCGTTGGTTTTTCCGAATTGCTCTATTCCCTGGAAAATGGTGAAGTGACACTTCCAGTAAACCAACGAATCAAAAACTTGTATGTGGATAAACAAGGATGGTGGTCTATAGGTGCTAAAACCATCTTTGAAGCCAATCCAAAGTGGGGCCTAACCGCTTCATTTGCCGGAGCCGGCTGGGCACAGTTTGTCCCAAAAAGTCCCGGAATCAGTCTAGGAGTGTACTATAAACAGGGTTGAGTCCAAGCAAAAGGCCGCTCCGTATTTAGGTTTTGTTACCAAATACCCTGATTAAGCGAGTAAAAACGTACGCTCGTCGGGAAATACGCCCCCCCTACCCTTCCTATGCTCCACTTTTGACCCCGATTCAAATCCATAGTTCAACAATCCCCCAAATCAACAAATCACCAAAAACAAAATCAATCGTTTTAAATCAACCATGAGAAGGAACCACGAAATAGACTACAAAATTTACGGGGAAGAGATGCAATGTGTAGAGGTGGAATTGGACCCGCAAGAAACCGTAATTGCCGAATCGGGCAGTTTTATGTTCATGGACAACATGATCGAGATGGCCACTGTATTTGGGGATGCCAGCGACCGGACAGAGGGATTTTTTGGCAAACTCATGACAGCAGGTAAACGTTTGCTCACCGGCGAAAGCCTGTTCATGACTACCTTTACCAACCATGGGGGCGAAAAGCAGCGCGTCACCTTTGCTGCGCCTTATGCGGGCAAAATCGTACCGCTTGACCTGCAAACCCTGGGCGGAAAAATCGTTTGTCAAAAAGATGCGTTTCTCTGCGCAGCAAAAGGGGTACAAATTGGCATCGAGTTTCAGCGCAAACTCGGCACCGGTTTGTTCGGCGGCGAAGGGTTTATTATGCAAAAACTGGAAGGCGACGGCATGGCATTCGTGCACGCAGGTGGTTACATTTTGGAACGCGAACTGCGGGCAGGCGAAACCCTGCGGGTTGATACGGGCTGTATTGTGGCGTTTACCCAACAGGTCGATTATGACATACAGTTTGTAAAAGGGATACGAAACATGGTTTTTGGCGGAGAAGGGCTGTTTTATGCCGTATTGCGTGGCCCCGGTAAAGTGTGGCTTCAATCCCTGCCAGTAAGCCGTTTGGCTGCTAAATTATCCACTTACAGCCGCGGTGGCAAAGAAGAAGGCAGCATTTTGGGTGGCCTGGGCCGGATGGTGGATGGGGTGTGATTCCCTCCTTCGCCTAGGCTATGGCGGGTAAAAATGTGGTCAATGGGAGGAATGTGGCCAATTTGGCAAGTAGATTAAGCTTCAAAACAACCAACTATCCAATTCAAACGAATTTCCTATTCTATGCTGAACGTGCTTATTGTTGACGATGAACCACTTGCACTTGATGTGCTCGAAACTTACATCGCCCAAATGCCTGAGCTCAATCTCGTAAAACGTTGCTCCAATGCCTTGGAGGCCAACGATGCCTTGAAGAGCCACGCCATCGATTTGATGTTCCTCGATATCCAAATGCCGCAACTGACCGGGATTGATTTTGTGAAAACGCTCAGCGACCCACCCATGATTGTGTTCACCACAGCCTACCCAAATTATGCTATCCAGGGTTTTGACCTCAACGCGTTGGATTATTTGCTCAAGCCCATCTCCCTCGAACGCTTTATGAAGGCGGTCAACAAGGCCGTGGAACAGGCAGAACTTGCCAATGCAGACTACAGCCAAAGTGGCGCGCCAGCAGTGAACGACGGATTGGATTTCTTCTTTGTGAAAGCAGACAAGAAATTGGTCAAGGTCAACTTCGAGGACATCATTTACATCGAAGGCTTGAAAGACTACGTCATTATCCGACTCCTGCAGGGCCGTGTGATTACCCTACAGACCATGAAAAACCTGGAGGAGCGCTTACCCAAAAACCTGTTCCGTCGCATCCACCGCTCTTTTATTGTAGCCATGGACAAAGTGTTGGCCATCGAAGGCAATATGGTGGAAGTGCAGGAAAAAGACAAACCAAAACTCCTCCCCATCGGTAAAAACTACCGCGACGACCTGCTCAGGTTGATAGAGCAAAAAAGGCTATAACGATTTACGATTTGGGAATTACGATTTACGATTTGTGCGCTCCCATGGCCTTTCAAGCTGGCGCACAAATCGTAAATCGTAATTCCCAAATCGTAAATCGCTAGTGCCTTTTCTGTACAAATCGCATCAATTCCTCCAAATTGGCTTCGCCAACTGGTATTTCCCATTGGCCAATCCGGAGTTCCCGGTTGCGGATGGATTCGATGCGGCTTAGGTTGGCGATGAACGATTTGTGTACCCGCATAAAGTCACCGCCTGGTAGTTTTTCCTCAATGCCTTTTAAGGTAGATTTGGTGAGCACTGGTTTGTTGGTCCCAACTAGATAAATTTTCACATAATCTTTCATCCCTTCAATGTGGGTGATGTCGGGCACCTTGATTTTAACCAGGGAATACTCCACGTTTACAAAGAAAAAATCAGGTGTTTCATCGTGGGGTGCTGGTGAAGCAAATCCTACTTTTTGCTTGATTTCCAAGGCTTTATAGGCTGCTTTGACAAAGCGTTCCAGCGGAACGGGTTTCATCAGATAGTCTACCACATCCAGATCGTAGCTCTCAACGGCATAGTTGGAATAGGCCGTTACAAAAATCACCATGGGTTTATTGGGCAAGGTTTCCAGAAACTTAGTGCCCAACATTCCCGGCATCTGAATGTCTAAAAACATCAGGTCCACAGACTGTCTTTGAAGCACTTCCATCGCCTCAAAGGCATTTTTGCAAGTGCCCACCAATTCCAAAAAAGGTACTTGCCGGATGTTGTCTTCCAACATCTTACGGGCAAGGCTTTCGTCGTCTATGGCTAGGCAGCTGAGTTTCATGTCTATTGAAATGCGATATTCAAACTGGCAACAAACCAGCCGTCTTTTTCCTGAATGTCCAATTGGTGCGCTTTTGGGTAAAGCAATTCCAAACGCCTGCGCACATTCTGAAGTCCAATTCCAGAATTGTCGTCCTTGTCCGCAGCAGCTTCCAGGGTAATTTTGTTCCGAACGACAAATAACAGGCTTTTCGACGTAATATTCAGTGCAATATCTATCACTGGCGATGCTACCAGGCCTACCCCGTGTTTGAATGCGTTTTCCACAAACGGAATCAAGAGCATGGGTTCAATGACCTGATCGGTGGCCACCCCATCTTCTTGTAAGCGAATTTCAACATCCTCCTCAAAGCGGATTTTTTGGAGTTCCACGTAGTTTTTCAAATAGCCTATTTCCTTTTCCAGCGGGATTTGTTTGTCCGTGCTCTCGTAAAGCATATACCGCATCAGCGCAGAAAGTTGGAGGGTGACGGGTTCTGCTTTTGCCGATTTGGAGCGGATGAGGTAGACGATGCTGTTGAGGATATTGAAAATAAAATGCGGACTGATTTGAGAACGAAGGAAGGAAAGCTCCGATTTCAAACGCTCCTGCTGCTCTTCCTGTCGGTTTTTTTCCTCCCCAAGCGTGTGCCGCACCAGGGCGTATCCAAGTCCAAGCGTCGCCGCAAAAAATACCTGGACCATGCCACGAAACATGTGGAAAAGCGGACCCTTATGGTCTGGAAAAAGCAACCAGTTTTTCATAAACCCTTGAACAACAATAAATAACAACGCCAAGCCCAGCACGGTGAACAAATATGTTTTCACCCGTTGTCGTTGCAACATCTTAGGGCCCAACCATTCTCCAACTATGAAAAACAGGAGCACGTTGGTCAGGGAAGCCGGCAGAATTTTGATAAACATTTCCCGATGCTTCACATCGTCGTCATCCAACATCAGGAAAGGCAAAGCCAGCCAAATCCCCCAAAAAGAGAGCAGAAACAAACGCCGAATGATTGGCTCGGCAAGTTTCCCTTTTCCAAACATGAACATAGCTGTACAGAATTTGAAACAAAGGTAAGTCCATACCAAATGCTCCCTGTTCAGACGACGACCAACCCGGCAAATGTGGAGACGGTGCACGGTGGACGGTATACGGTGGACGGTACACGGTACACGGTGCATGGCATATGGTGAACGGTTTATGAGTACACGGTTTACGGTGCACGGTTGGCGGCCCTTGGTGAACCGTATACCGTAGTCCAGCGTGTACCGTATACCCTGCATCGTGTACCGTGCACCGTGTACCGCCCACCGTGTACCGTGTACCGTGTACCGTCCACCGTACCGTCTCCAAAATCCGGCCTTTCATCTACACTTCGGTATTACCAAATTTCCTTTTTGTTCCTTTGCTGCATGAAAAAATACGTCCGTCCCCTGCTTTATGGCCTTTTGGCCCTGCTCGTATTGGCTCAGTTGTATCGGCCCGAGCGCAACCTCTCGAACATACAAACGAATCACGTCTCCACCAAATACCCGGTCCCAAATGAGGTAGAAGCTATTCTAAAGCCGGCTTGTTATGATTGCCACAGCAATCTGACCGTTTATCCCTGGTATGCCGAGTTTCAACCCATAGCCTCCTGGCTGGCTGGCCACGTGAACGAGGGCAAACGGAAACTCAACCTTTCGGAATTCACCAACCGCAAAATTGCCGTGCAAAACCACAAGTTTGAGGAAATCATCGAAATGGTGAAAGAAGGTGAAATGCCCCTCAAATCCTATACCTGGACCCACGGCGACGCCAAACTGAGCCAGCAACAACAACAAATCCTGGTAGCTTGGGCACAAGCCAATATGGACTCCTTGGCAGCACAGTACCCTGCCGACAGCCTGGTTTTGCGTCGAAAGTAAAAGAAGAATTTTCTAATCAAATAATACACATGCAACAACTTACTTCCCCCTGCCTACCCAGAGCCTTATTTAGCGCCATGGTCTTGGCGTTATTGCCCTTGTCCCTTTTTGCCCAAATTCCACAGGGTGGCATTGGCGGCAGGCCGGGTGCCGGAATGAATCCGGCTCAGATGAATATTGGTCGTTTTTACGGCAAAGTACTGGACGAAGCCACGGGAGAACCGCTTCCCTATGCCTCCGTGCAGTTGATCGGGATGCAATTCGACACCGTGAGCAGAAAAATGAAAGAGACCATGATTGCAGGTCAATTGACCCGCGAAAATGGGGAATTCAGCTTGGAAAAACTGCCCGTTCGCGGGGAATTTACGCTGAAAATCAATTACTTAAGCTACGCCTCCTACGAACAAAAGGTCTCTTTTGGTATTCCCGGAGGCAAACCCGGAAATGGCGGAAGGCCCAATGGCGGCAACATGGGCGCTATGGCTGGGGCGGTAGAAAAAGACCTGGGCAACATCAAACTGGGCGCTTCCACCCAACTTTTGAAAGAAGTGGAAGTACTTGGCGAGGCTAGCAAGGTCACCCTCGCTTTGGATAAAAAGGTGTATCGTGTAGACAAAGACAACGTGGCCGCAGGTGGTACCGCAGAGGATGCCCTGAAAAACGTGCCATCACTCAATGTGGACATTGATGGAAACCTGACCATGCGCAACGCCGCGCCACAGATTTTTGTGGATGGACGACCCACCAACCTCACGCTCGACCAAATTCCAGCAGATGCCATTGACAACGTGGAAGTTATAACCAACCCTTCGGCTAAGTACGACGCTTCTGGTGGCGGTGCGGGCATCGTGAATATCGTGCTGAAAAAGGAACGCCGGATTGGGTACAACGGTTCGGTGCGGGCTGGCATCGATATGCGCGGCCGGGCCAACCTCGGCGGTGATTTCAATGCCCGCGAAGGAAATATCAACGTCTTTTTGGGCGGCAACCTCAATCAGCGTCGTTCGCTGAGCTCTGGGGCCACCGACCGTTATAATTACCCTTTTGTAGGACAAGAATACCGCCCTGTGACGAATATTTTCCAAAGCACCGACGCGGAAAACAATGGGTTTTTCATGACGGGCCGCGCTGGGATGGACTGGTTCATCAACAATCGAAACACCCTTTCCGTGAGCGGCAACTTGCACGGCGGCGAGATGAACAACGCCGATTTGATTGATATTCATACAGATTCGCTCACCTTTGGAAATATTTTCGGCAGCAGCGACGCCCTGCGTGAATCGGACACCAAACGGATGTTCCGCAATTTCGGAAGCCAGGTGTCTTTCAAGCACCTGTTCCCAAAAGAAGGCAAGGAGTGGACCGCAGATGCCAACCTCAACGGCAGTCGCTCGGAAAACGAAGGCTTTTTCAGTACGGACTACCTCAACTCCCCTACCCTTACCTCGCGTCAAAAACAGACGGGTAAGGGAAGTAACGAGTTTTTCACTTTCCAGACAGATTTTGTGAATCCGCTGGGCAATGGACTCAAAATGGAATTGGGTGCGCGTATGGCCATCCGTAATTTCCGTAGTGAAAACGCCAATTTCCAGGATTCTCTGGCCGATGGACAGTTTTTCCGCGTGCCGGGTTTTGCAGACCAATACAAGTTCAACGACCAGGTGTATGCCGGATACGGTACTTTTAGCCAGTCGTTTAAAAAATGGGGGTATCAGGTGGGTTTGCGCGCCGAAAGTTCGCAGTACACCGGCACCCTAATCGACACAGACTCCACCTTCAATGTGGATTTCCCGCTACAACTTTTCCCAAGTGTATTCCTAACCTACAAGCTTAACGAGGAAGACCAGCTTCAGCTGAGTTACACGCGCCGTATCAATCGGCCAGGGTTCTTCCAGCTCATTCCGTTCCCTGATTTTTCCGACTCCCTCAATCTCTCACGCGGCAATCCGAACCTGGTTCCGGAGTTCAACAACAGCCTGGAACTCAATTACCAAAATGTGTTCAGCAAGGGCCACAACCTGCTTGTGTCGGCGTATTACAAACGTTCCACCAACCTGCTCACAAGGTACTTATACCAAGAGTACGACCCCGCCATTTACCGAGATACCGTAATCATTTCTACGTATCAAAACGCCAATTCCAGCCAGGCGTACGGCATGGAATTCACGGTTAAAAACAATTTTTGGAAAATCCTGGAACTGACCACCAACCTGAACATGTATCAATCCATCGTGGATGCAACCAACGTGCAGGAAGGACTTAAAAATGAGCAGTTTACCTATTTTATCAAGGAAAATGTGAGCGTGAAACTGCCCAAAAACTTTACCGTTCAATTGAATGGCTCCTACCAAAGTCGCACGGCGTTCGATACCGGCAGCAGCAGTGGAGGTAGTGGCCGTGGCGGGCATGGCGGCGGCGGTAGCTGGGGCGGCCCAACCAGCACTGCCCAAGGCTACACCATTCCGGTATGGTATGTGGATTTTTCCATCCGCAAAGACCTCTGGAAGCGCACGGGCAGCATCACCCTTAGCGTACAGGACATTTTCCGTTCGCGTCGTACGGGATCGTTCACGGAATCGGACTATTTCTCGCAGGAAACCTGGCGCCGCCGCGACCCGCAGTTGGTGCGCTTGAATTTCTCCTATCGTTTTGGGAAATTCGATGTGTCTCTGTTCCGCCGGAAAAACACCCGAACGGAAACGGAAGGCATGGAAGGTGGGTTTTAATGAATCAAACTTATCGGTGGAAAAAGCGAGGCGGTGACTTGGAGTCACCGCCTCGCTACACACGCTCCTATTAATTCCAGTTATTCTTTTATAAACTTCCCAACGTACACCTCCCCCGAAGCCGAAATAGCTGTTGCAACATACAGTCCGCTGACCAAATCCGCGATGTCCAAGGGTTTGTGTGAAACAAGTGTTTCGCTCCGCACCTCGCGGCCCAAGAGGTCGGTAAGTACGACCCTGTAACTATTTGATTCAGCAGGAAATTGCAGCGAAATTTGCCCATTATTGGCAGGATTGGGATAAATTTGGAGCGGCAGGGCCTGTCCAGCAACAGGAGACTGGGTCGGGGAGGTCTCAGGGGAAAGTTTGACCACC
>JALHPW010000056.1:0-12496 GCA_022842255.1 Saprospiraceae bacterium
ATGGTTGCGCCCAAACGAATGGCATTGGTTGCCGTGAGCCCCCTCCACTCCAGGTTGCCGAGGGTATTGGTTGGGAGCACGGCTGAAGGGGTGTTGCCCAAGCTGCCGTTGTGGCGGTACATGTAGAGTTGCGGGTTGGTGCCGCTGGCTTGTGCATTGGTTTTTTCAGCAAAAAGGCTGAGGAAAAGTGCGAGAACCGCTAGGGAAAGAATTCCTTTGTTCATGTTGGTGATGTTTAAACAGGGTTAAAAAATGTTGTGCAAAATTCAGGCACAAAGTTTTATGCCAAGGGTGTTCACGATTTGGAAAGCAAATGGAATTATTTTGGAAATCCGTTGGAAATATGGATTTTTGCAACACCAACCAAACCATTCACTCCTAAACCAACCCCACCCCATGCAAGCTAAAGATTTTTCCATCTTCCGTTCTTTGCTCACAGACGTCCATGCCAAAGCTTTTGGCGAACCCATTTCAAAACTCCCACACAGCAAAGCCCATACCCTGGCCTGGCTCATCGAGGAAGCCACCGGGGTAGTGCTCAGTTACAAATCGCTCACGAACTACATCAATGCCGTGCTGGAGGAAAAGCCCGAAAAAGTGAATCCCAGTTGCGTTACCCTGGCTACCCTGGCCCAATTTGCCACCGGCGAAAAGGCGGGCAAACAAATGGCTACGCTGTGGTATAAGTACCGCGCCGGGATGCTTTCTGGAATCGCGGAAGCGTGAATTGTGGATTTGGCGAATTGGGGATTTGGTTAGTTGGGGATTTAGTTATTCGAGTGTCCAAGCTTGGGTGCCCCGAATAACCAAATCCCCAACTAAACAGATAACCAATTCACCAAATCCCCAGCTAAACAGATAACCAACAAGTTATGGTTCGTATCCTGATTGCCGACGACCACCAACTCGTCATTGATGGCTTGTTGCTGATGCTCCGCGAGTCGGAAGATATGCAATGTGTTGGCCAGGCTGCCCATGGGCACGCGGCGTTGGCCTTGCTCGAAACCACCCCGGTCGACGTGCTCCTGCTCGACATCAATATGCCCGAAATGGATGGAGTGGAATGTTGTCGGCAGGTAAAAGAACGCTACCCCCATATCAAGGTACTTGCCCTTTCGATGATGCGCGAACTAAGCCTGGTGAAAGCCATGCTCAAGTTGGGCGCCTCTGGTTTTTTATTGAAAAACGCTGGCAAAGATGAGGTTTTAGATGCTATACGAAAGGTTTTTGATGGAAAACAAGCGTTCAGCGCGGAAGTGATGGAGTCGTTGATGAACAGCTTCTCAAACAAACCCGCCAAACCCAAAACAAGTCCTTTCCCTACCATTTCGCGCCGCGAAAAACAAATCCTTCAACTCATTGTGGACGAAAAAACTACGGCTGAAATTGCCGAAGATTTGTTCATCAGCTTCGGCACCGTGGAAACCCACCGTCGCAACCTTCTGCTAAAACTCAATGCCCGCAATACGGCCGGATTGGTGAAATCTGCCCTGGAATATGATTTATTGAAATAAACGGTTTAATCCAGTCATTTGGGTTTCAATATCCCATGAAAATCCTCCCACTCCTGCTTTTTCTGTCAGCATTCGCGCATGCGCAAAGCATCGACAGCCTAAAAAACGCCTTGGCAACCATGCCCGACGATACCAATCGGGTCATGACCTACCGCCTGCTTTTTCGTACCTTATATGCCGAAGACCGCACCAGCGAACTATTGGAGGTGGCCGAAGCAGGTTTGGCATTGAGCCGGAAACTGGCCTTTCCCAGAGGACTGAGCCTGTTTATTTTCTACAAGGCCAGTGCCCTTGACATACTGGGACGAGGCAACGAAGCAATCCCTTTGTTCGAGGAGGGTTTACAGATGGCTATTGCCAAGGGCGATACCAAAGCTACCGCAGACTTTCACGTTAACCTTGGCACCGCCCATCATATCATGGGCAGCCTGGACAAATCGCTGCAAAATTTCCTGGCGGCCTACAACATTTACAAGCAAATTGGTCAGCAGGAGCCCCTTTCCAAAGTCTTGAACAACTTCGGTATTGTCTACCGGATGCAAGGCAAATACGAGCGTGCTGAAGATATCTACCAGGAATCCCTGACGCTCAAACAACAGCTGAACGACAGCTTGGGCATGGCCGCCACCTACCAAAATCTGGCTGCCTTGTACAGTGCCTCCAACCGAAAGGAAGAAGCTCTAGACAACTCCCAAAAGGCCATTTCTTTGTATACCAAACTCGGGCGCCCGATAGATGTGGCAGGCTGTCATAGCCTGATGGGACAGGTTTATTACAATTTTGGCAACCTGATGGGCGCTAAGTCTGAATTGCTGAAGGCCATTGACGGATATGGCGCTACCCCAAACGTGGATTACTCCGCTACAACGTATCAACTCCTTGGCACCATTGCTGCCAAGGAGCAGGACTACCTCACAGCAGAAAATTACCTAGGGGAAGGCTTGCGTTTGGCCCGACAATTTGGGCAGCGAGATCGGATTTTTGAAATCCTGAAAGAAAGGGCCAAAGTGGAGCATGCCCTTGGCAAACACGCTGCCGCCTACCAATCCCTGCAAGAAGCTTTTGAACTCCGCGATACTATGGTAGAAAAAGGCCGACTGGCAATCATGGAGGAAATGCAAACAAAGTTCGATGTGGCCCAGAAAGACAATGACCTAAAAATCAATCAATTAAATCTCACACAACGCACCCTGGAACGCAATTGGTTGTTGGGCGGAGCGCTGCTGCTCGGCCTGCTTTCCGTGGCTATCTTTTTGGGGTTGCGGCACCGAATTCAGGCCAACAAAAAAATAGCCGCCCAGGAATCCGCCCTGCAAAAACAACAAATCGTTCAATTGGAACTGGATAACAAACTCGCAGCCCTCAACGCCATGATCGAGGGACAGGAAATCGAACGGGCACGGATTGCGGCAGACTTACACGATGGTTTGGGTGGCTTGCTTACCTCTGTAAAATCTCACTTCAACACCTTGGCAAAACCCAACGATGCAGTGGATTTGTTCGAAAAAACCAACCACCTCATCGACGATGCTTGTGGGGAGGTGCGCAGAATCTCACACAACATGATGCCCAGGGCCTTGGCTTTGGCGGGCTTGCCTGGCGCACTCGAAGACCTTGCTCAAGACCTAGACAAGCAGGGGGTGAAGTGTCAATTGGAAATGATTGGTATGGACCACCCACTGGATGCTACCCAGGCGGTCACCCTCTATCGAATTGCCCAGGAATTGACCACCAATGTGGTAAAACACGCCGAAGCCACCCATCTTTTGCTGCAATTTATCCGACATGCGGGGGAGTTGACCCTCATCGCCGAAGACAACGGCAAGGGGTTTGACGTAGCAAAAGCCAGGATGAAAAAAGGCATGGGGCTATCGAGCATTGAGTCGCGCGTGAAATTCCTGCAGGGCACCATTGAATGGGACTCGGTGCTTGGGGAAGGCACCGTGGTTAGTTGCAAGTTTCAAGTGTAGCGATTAGTGTATGCCTGAAAACAGGACACAAAATCCACCAAAGCGGTGTTTGAAAGGTGCAAGAAAGTAAGTTTCAGGAGCACGATGTTGAGCCCGGCGTTGAACCAATTTTATGCTCAAATCGTTATTCATATCGAATAGATGGTGATTTAAAAACTTATGCTCTATGAAACACTTTCAGATTTTCCTGCTTCTGCTTGCTATTCTTGGAGGATCCTCCTGTGTCACCTCAAAAACCCTCAAAAACGAAAAGGCCCTGGAAGAATGGCTCAGCTCCGCCAGATTGCCGATTACCGTCCAGTTTCAATCTGACGAATTGCGCTGTAAGCCATCGCTCCACTGTTACACCTTGATTGACAGTTTGGGCAAAATCCACTACGCCCAAAACGTACGCCATCGTTTGCCAAGGATAATTCCACCGGATTCGAACACGCTACATCCAAGATGGTGGGAGCGGGTTTTGGGTACGGGATTTTAAGCGCCTTTGCCCAAACGAAATACAGTAGGCGACATCCCGAACTCCGCCGAGAACACCCGACTGAAGAATTTCGGGTCGTTAAAACCCGTCTGGTAAGCTATTTCGGAGATACTCAACGTGGCATCGGCGAGTAGGAGCTGGGCTTTTTGCAAGCGAATGGTCCGTACAAATAGAGTAAGCGACCGGCCAGTAAGTGCGGTCACTTTGCGATGAACCACCGGATAACTCATCCCCAACATCCGGCTGATGTCTTCGACCGACAAATCTGCTTCCGTGATTCGAGCCTCCACCGCCGCACGGAGTTTTTGTAGGAAGACGTCTTCGATGTCGGTGTTTGTTGGTTGGTTGACTGGTGATTGGTTGGTTGGTAATTGGTGATTGGTGGCTGGCGACTGGGTATGGGAAGAGTTTGAATTAGGCATTCCAGTCAACCGATCACCAGTCAACCAACTACCTGCATATTTTTCCTGAAGTCTTTGCCGCAGTGCAAGTAAATTGGTCAACACGGCCCGTAGTTCTTCCGGGTGGAAGGGCTTGGCCAAATAGGCATCTGCCCCCCGTCGCAATCCAGCGATTCGGTCTTCCAGACCAGCCTTTGCGGTCAGTAGCACGATTGGGATGTGGCTGCTGCGCTCATCGTTTTTCAACCATTCGCAGACCTCAAACCCATCTTTTTCCGGCATCATTACGTCCGAAATGATGATATCTGGGATGGCTTCCAGTGCCCGTTCAATACCCGCCTGGCCGTTGTAAGCAAAATCTAGGAGATAATGTTCACCGAGACAAACGTGGAGGTATTCTACCACATCCGGGTTGTCTTCGATGATCAAAAGCTGGGGGGCTTGCGCGCTGGAGGTAGCAGATGGCGCAATCCGCTCGAAGGGCTTGCGCTGCAATTGGTTTTCAGGCTCGATTTCCGCAGTGTTTCGAATGGGTAGCCGGACTGAAAACACCGTTCCTTTGCCAGGTTCACTTTCTACAGCAATCTCACCACCCATTAGTTTTACCAGCTCCTGTGTGAGTGAAAGTCCGATTCCAGAACCGCCCACGCTGGAACGTTGCTGGTTGTCGGCTTGAAAAAACCGGTCAAAAACATGGGGCAATTCATGGGATGGGATTCCTACGCCTGTATCCGAGACGGTGAGGAGCACGTACCCCGGAATTCCGTTCCGGGGCGTTGCCCCTGCCTCCCCGGAACTTCGATCCGGGGTACTTACCTGGAGCGTTACCCGGCCACCTGCAGGCGTGAACTTGATGGCATTCGATAACAAATTGTGCAGGATATGCAAAAGCCGTTCGGGGTCGTAATCCATTACAATTTCTCCCGCAGCAACATTGCTTTCTACCCGCAACAGTACGTTTTTCATACTGGCCAAAGAATGCATACTTTCCGCTGCATAGCGGATAAACGCCAACACATCTCCTTGTATATAATTGATTTTCAGGGAGTTGCTTTCAAGCTTGGCCAAATCAAGAATTTGGTTGATGAGCCGAAGCAGGTTTTGCCCATTGCGTTTGATTAGGGTCACGGCCGATTGCTGCCGTATGGCATCTGGTGATTGGCTTTCCAGTTGCTCTGCCATACCCAATATGACGGTTAGCGGCGTGCGGAACTCATGCGATACGTTGGTAAATACGCGTGACTTGAACTTGTCCAGTTCCTGTAAGCGTTCGGCATTGAGGTGTTCTAAGGCCAATTGTTGCTGCAAACGCAGTTGCGACAATCGAAAACGAAAATACCCATACACCAGTCCGCCGAGTATGGCCGCGTACAACAGGTATGCCCAAATGGTCCGATACCAGGGCGGCAACACAATGATGATCAAGCTTGCTGGATTGGGGTTCCAAACCCCATCACCGTTGGCTGCCATGACTTTGAAGGTGTAAGTGCCCGGCGCAAGATTGAGGTAGGTGGCACTGCGTTCCGTGGTTTCAGGATGCCAGCTTGTTTCAGCGCCTTCCAAGATCCACTTGAAGCGGTTTTTCACGGAGGCTGTAAACTCCAAGGCAGAAAAGGACAGGGTGATGCTCCGTTGCTGGAAGGACAAGCTTATTTCTTTCAAAAATTCAATGGCCTGCGGCAAAATACCGGTGGAATCCCCTACCCCAACCGGCTGATTGTTGATGCTTAACCCCGACACAAAAACGGCCGGAACATTCGGGTTGTCGTTAAAACCCTCTGGGGAAAGGATGTTCAACCCGTTGATTCCGCCAAACATCAAGGACCCGTTCAGGCCGGCGGCGTAGGCCCAGGTATTGAACTCATTGCTCTGCAAACCGTCCGCTTCGGTAAAATTCCGAATAGCACCCGTGCTCGGGGTATAGCGGATTATCCCTTTGTTGGAACTCATCCAAAGATTACCCTGGGCATCCGGCAAGATGCCATATAGCACATCATTG
Organism: Saprospiraceae bacterium; assembly: GCA_022842255.1. Lineage (GTDB taxonomy): Bacteria > Bacteroidota > Bacteroidia > Chitinophagales > Saprospiraceae > M3007. The sequence continues at coordinate 6,363 of JALHPW010000056.1, forward strand.
GGCAACCCATCCCGACTGTGGAAATGGGAGAACTGTCGGGTAGCCAAATCTAGACGGGTAAGCCCCCCGCCTTTGGTAGCTATCCACAGCAATTGCCTTTGCTGCGGGTCGAGCAGCAGGGAGGAAACAGCATTGTGACGCAGTTTGCCGGATTCGACGGTGTGTAGGTTGTAGTTGAAACTGCCGGCACCATTTGGTTTTGCTTCCAACAACCCGGCCTGGGTGCCCAGCCAAAGTGTGCCATCGGGTGTTTTTTTCAGGCAAAACATCTCTGGGTTGATGGAGAAAACGGATTGTAGGGAATGGGTTTGCCAGCTTTCTGAGCGCGTATCAAATTGCAGTAATCGTTGTTCGCTGGAAATCCACACAAAACCATCCTCATCTGTGGTCAGGTTGCCCGGGGAGCGCAGCGAGCCCGGCATTTCATAAGACTTTTGCGTCCCATCAGGGTTTGTTTTCACCAGAAATGACCGAGGGCTGCCTGCCGCAAGCAACCAATGGTTTCCGTTTTGATCGGTTGTGTGCCGCCAAAGCCCAAGAATCTTACCCCCCATTTGACTGGCGAAGCGACCTGCGCTGCTGGCAGCTCCCTTGGGATGAACGAGCATTTGGGTGGGGAGGACTGCCACATTGCTCCCATTGGGTTCCGAAAAAACAGCACCATAAACCGAATTGCCTTCAAATAAATGTTTGACCTGACGGAAGCCAGGGCTGGCCTTCAAGATCCCTTTGCCATTTTGACCAATCCATACATTGCCGGAAACATCCTTAATAATGCTGAGCACCGCGTCTTGACAGGGCATCTTCCAATCGGCGATAGACTTGTCAAGCGGTCCGTTTGCCATCATCTTGGGAATAGGAATGGCCAAGATTTCCCCATCCGACACCCATAAGGCCTGGTTCGACGGGAGCACACCCAGAAACTGATCCACATCAAAATCCAGGTAAAAATCTCGGTGTGCAGTTCCATCATAAAAAGACACCAGGGAGCCTAGTGCGCACCAAATATTACCGGCTGGGTCAGAATACAACTGGGTGGGCTTTTTACCGATTGGCCAATCCACCGCTTTTTGTTGCAAACTCCTGGTATCTAGTACAGAACAGCCGCTTTCTGAATTAAAAAAGAGTGAATTGCCATCTTTTGCAAGTACGGCTGAATAGACGTTTTGGATAGGGACGAACTCAGGCTTTAGATTTTGTACGGCCTCCGGGTGTTCCGCCAATTGGGCCCAAAATCCATCCGGCACAGGAATGACGCAGAGTTGCCGCATTCCGCTGAACTCTCCCGTAATCAGCCAGATATGTTGCTGGGCATCCAAAAAAATCCGTTGGGTATAGGGAGCACTCAGGGTATTGCCCGCAATCAAGGGCAGGTGATAAAACCGGCGCGATTTTTTGTGGTAAAAATCAAGCACACCAGCGCCTGTTGCAACCAGCAGGAAACCTTCGTGTTCTTTGAGCGCCCAAACTTGATCGTCCGATATGGAGTTGGGCTCTTCTGGTTTGTGGGTAAATTTTAAAAACTCGCGCCCATCATAACGGTTGAGGCCATTTTTGGTGCCCGCCCAAATGAACCCTTCCTGGTCTTGCAGCAGGGCTGGTACAAACCCCTGGGTCAGTCCTTCTTTGATGCCAATACTTTCCACACGCAGCGTTTGTGCACTGAGCATCGACCCCCAACAGAGTATCCCAAGTATGATTGAGCGGAGCATGGTAGTTTTCTTGACACAAAGGACGAAAAAAACCATAGACTTGGTGTTAAAACAAGAAAGCCATCCCGGCTACCCGGGACGGCTTATCTCGATCTTCCTACCGTGGTAGATTCTTCTCACATTGCAAAGCATACTTTTATACCTAGCAATCGATACAAAGGTGACGGGGTTTGGTACAAGGCATGGTTTGCTATTGTTGCATCATGGTTTGCTATTGTTGCAAAATCAATGTTTGGCGATATAGATTTTAATAGTTTTGCGGAAAATAGTCCGCCTCGTGTCGAAACATTCGCTTCTGTTCTGTAGTGGGATTGCCTTTTTGTTGGTCGTGCAACTGGCTGCCCAAAGCCCTAATTTGGAGCGATTGGGGGCCGCTGAAGGGCTTTCCCAAGGTATGATTTTCGATCTTTTGCAAGACCGAAAAGGATACCTTTGGTTTGCCACCAAGGATGGTCTCAACCGCTATGATGGGTATTCGTTTCAGGTATTTCAAAACGACCCGTTTGACCGATTTTCCTTATCCGACAATGAAATCCAGGTCTTGCTCGAAGATACCCAAGGCAGGATTTGGGCTGGGACCAGCAACAACGGCCTGGCTGTTTTGGAGCCCAATAACGGAAGGTTCTATCGCATCAATACCCTCTCCAGTCAATCCGTTTATAGCCTTGCGCAAACACCCGATGGTGCCATTTGGGCAGGTTGCGGAAGCAATACCAACCGGATTCAAGTCCCAGATGTACTTCCAGTCGATAATCCGAGTTTGGATGCAATAGCCAAGGTGGAAGTCTTTAACTGGGGTGCAAAACCGAACCCCGCTTTACCAGCCCTGACCCGCTCGGTTGACCTCCTGTGCGACCAAGCGGGCCGACTTTGGGTAAGCACCTACCAGCAAATCGGGTATTATGATACGCAAACAGGTCTTTTTGAAAAGGTCTGGACCAACCCACTGCCAAAAGACAACAACCTTTCCTCTTCCTTCTTTCAGCAAGGTCCAGACGGCTCCATGTGGATTGGGCAATCTGGGCAACTGCTGCGCGCTAAGGGAAAAGACCTACAGGTATATAAGCTGCCAGAACGCTCCATTTTCCCACATACAGAACTAGCGTTTGATGCTGCCGGAAATTTATTTGTGAGTACCAGAAAACAGGTTTACCGGGTACGAGGCGCTCAATTAACCCATCCCGGCAAGCCTGAATTTGAACTGTTTTACCGTTTCCCAGACGCGGGGATTATGGGTTCTACCAAGATGCTCATCGACCGAGGGGGCTTGCTTTGGATTGGCACCAATGGCTACGGTCTACTTAAACACAACCCTGGCAATCCACAATTCCATCATTTACTAAAAGGGAAAAGTCCCCGTCGGATTGCAACGGATTCCTACGGAAGGGTGTGGGTTTGGCAAGCGGGAGGAGTGTTTGAGTTGATGTTGGAACCGGAGGACAAACTTGGCCAATTGCTTTATGCAGACCCCAAACTCCTACAGCACGATTGTATCCAAACTACGGACGGCGATATTTGGATATTTTGTGAAAACAAGTTGAAAAACCAATCGAATGGCTGCCTGGTTCAACTTGATGGCGCTACGCTCCAGTTGAAAGCCCAGTATCCGCTCCAATTCAGCATGGGCATGTTTAGCAGGTTGTATGAAGGTCTTGATGGCAACCTGTGGATGTTGGGCGATAAAAGTGTGTTGGCAAAATTTGACCCTCGAACTGCAAAAACCTCCCATTTTGACTTCAGTCAAACCACTGGTTTTCAGGAACTTGCGCTAAGTCTCAGCATGGATCCCGATGGCCAACTTTGGATTGGAACGCCCCATGGGCTCTTACATGCCGTACCGGAAGCGGAACAACTGAAATTCAAATTATTCAAAAACAACCCGGACAACCGGAGTAGCATGAATTGCAATTCCGTGTTGGCCCTGCTCAACGACCCCGAACAACCCGGACAATTCCTTTGGATTGGCACCAAGGGTGGTGGCCTCAACCGTTTGGACAAACACAGCGGCGAAGTCCGTCATTTTACCACAAAAGAAGGATTGCCCAACAATGTGGTGTATGCCATACTGTCGGATTCGGAGGGCACTTTGTGGTTGAGTACCAATCGCGGATTGTCTAAATTCAACCCCAAAACAGGCAAATTCCAAAATTTCTTTAGTGTGGACGGTCTGCAAGACAATGAGTTCAACACCATCAGTTTTGCTACTGCTAGCGATAAACGCCTGTATTTTGGAGGGGTGAACGGAATCACTGCCTTTTATCCCGAAGCCTTGAAGGCCTCCACCAAGAGCCCACCCGTTTTATTGACACGACTAAGGGTCAACGACCAGTTCGCCAGCATCAGCAATGGCATATTGACGAAAAGCCTCGAGGCAACCCAGTCAATACTCCTCAATCACCTGCAAAACCAATTGTCTTTTGAGTTTGCAGCCATGGATTTTTCTGCTCCCCACATGAACCAATATCGATATCGCTTGGTGGGTGCCGACAAAACTTGGGTGGAATCTCCCTCCTCCAATTCTGCCACTTATGCAAACCTAGCGCCCGGCCGCTACGTCTTCGAAGTGGTTACCGGCGGCAGTCGCGGTATATGGGATGGCCCGCCTGTTCAACTGGAAATCAATATCCTGCCGCCGTGGTGGCAAACTACCTGGGCTTATATTGTATGGGCTACCCTATTCGTTTTGGGTGCCGGGCTCTTTTACCGATTCCAAATGAACAAGATTCGTTTGGAGAACAAATTGGCGTTTGAAAAACACGAAGCTACCCGCTTATTGGAGTTAGACCGGCTCAAAACCAACTTCTTTAGCAGTGTCACCCACGAATTTCGCACCCCACTCAGCCTGCTGCTGGAGCCTGCCCGCCAATTGATTGCCGAGGCAAAGGACCAAACCCAGCGTTACCGCCTCGAACTCATTGAAATCAATGCCCGCCGCTTGCTGCAATTTGTCAATCAGCTGCTCGACCTGTCCAAACTGGAAGCCGGACAACTGCCATTGGACCTTCGTCCGGGCAATCCAGCCAGCAGCCTTCAGGCGGTGGTAGAACGCTTCCAGCCACTGGCCCAGCAGAACGATATCCAGATAACATTGAGTTTGCCCGATGCCCCCATTCCGGTTGTTTTTGATGAAACCAAGTGGGACCAGATTTTGTCCAATCTATTGTCGAATGCCTTGAAATTCACGGACAAAGGCGGGCAAGTACACCTAAAACTGAATGCGGAGCAACCGGTAGTTAGTACCCATCGAAATCTGAAGCTGGAAGTAAGCGATACAGGCATCGGGATTTCAGCAGAAGACCTGCCCCGTATTTTCAGCCGTTTTTACCAGACAGAACACAACCGTGGTGGTACCGGCATCGGACTATCACTCTGCAAGGAATTGGTGGAACGTATGGGCGGCAGCATTACCGTAACAAGTAAACCCGGCGTGGGCACCACCTTTTTTATCAGCCTGACCTGCGAAGTGGCAAAAGTCCAGTATCCCTCCTTGCCTGAGCCCCAACCGTCCACCGTCCACCGTGTACCGTCCACCGTAAACCGTGTACCGTCGACCGTAAACCGTGAACCGTCCACCGCTCCCCTACTCCTGCTCATAGAAGACGATACCGAATTGCGGCAATTTTTACGGTCTTCCCTGCCTACAGGCTATCGCATTGCAGAAGCCGCAGATGGGGCAGAAGGCATTCAAATGGCGCTCGAACTGGTGCCGGATTTGGTCATCAGCGATTTGATGATGCCGCATAAAAATGGCTACGAAGTGGCGGAGACCTTGAAAAACGACCCAAGTACCTCCCACATCCCGCTTATTTTATTGTCGGCCAAATCCGCCCTGGAATCCAAAATGCAAGGTTTGCAACGTGGCGCCGATGTGTACCTGACCAAACCGTTCCGATCGGACGAGTTGGTGGCCCACATTGAAAACCTGCTCCAAACCCGCCAGCGATTACAAGCCCATTTTTCACAAGCTGTGGGCAACAGCAGCATCGTGGAAACCGTGGTGACTACTTTACCGGTGGAGGAAAACGAGTTCTTGCAGCGGCTTATCCAGGTGATTGAAACCAATTTGGACAATGAAGCGATGGATGCCGATGCCTTTGCCCGCGCTGTCTTCATTTCTCGCTCCCAGCTGCACCGAAAAATCAGTGCGCTCACGGGGCTTTCCCTCTCCGAGTTTGTGCGCAACCACCGGCTCGACCGCGCCCGCGACATGCTCACCCAACGCGAGGGCAGTATTTCTGAAATAGCCTGGCGCACAGGGTTTTCCAATGCCAAATACTTCGCTACTTGTTTTAAGGAACGTTTTGGGAAAACGCCTAGTGGGGTGGCGGCTGGGGATTAGGGGGTTTTCACCACCCGCCCACTTTGCGTAGCAACACCCTTCCAACGCAACTGCCAGACATACATACCAGATGGGTAGCCAGC
>JALHPW010000056.1:12506-13452 GCA_022842255.1 Saprospiraceae bacterium
GCACCTTGATTTCGTTTGAAAAGGGGTTGGGACTTACAGTTACATAGGGCAAAGCAGGCAATTCGTGAATACCAACCGTTCCCACCTGCACCTGTTGACAAAAAGTATCTGCCGCGTATGGATTGGTCACAATAAGACATACTTGATAAGAGCCCGGCATGGAGTAAGTATGGACAGGGTTGTTATCCTGACTCATGGTGCCATCGCCAAAATCCCAGTGCCAGGCGGTAGGCAGGTAGGACGACACGTCCGTAAAAGTCACTTGCAAAGGACTGAGTGTGTCTTCTATGTCATATCGAAACAGCGCAACCGGGTGATTGTCAATACCCAGTGTATCGCAGGAGGAATTGTCTATTGGACCTAGGCGGTAGTTGGGGAAATAGAGGCTCGGGTTAGCAGAAATATCTGGCAATTGAATAGCCCTTAAGCGAACATTACAATCTAAACCTTGTCGGTTGGGGAAATCTATGATGTGCATAAAGTAGCTTCCTCCGGCCCAAATGTACAATTTACCATCTGGACCCTCTTGCATAAGACCAAAAACGGTTTCGATATTAAAAGAATCTAGAACTCCATCCCATGTAGCAATTACTTGTTTTGATGCACTCACATTCGCTGACGTCAAATCATATTGAACAAGCTCGTTCATAGCATTGTCAACAGTATAAAGCAGTGTGCTATTTGGTGAAAAAGTAGCTGTGGGGTTAAATAGGGTAGTGCGTTCGATAAAGACGGGATTGGTTAATAATCCTGCACAGCGATCGAAATCGAATAATACTATACCTTTCCTGCAAGCATTTATCATATACCGTTCTCCATCGGGCGAGAACTCTGCGCGGCCACAAAACCAGTAATTATCCAAAATAGGGTTCTCAATTATTTGTTCCCAAGGCCCTTGAAGCCCTTCTGGTGTAAGTAACCAACGATAAAATCTGCCTTGCTGGTT
>JALHPW010000057.1:0-9475 GCA_022842255.1 Saprospiraceae bacterium
GCAAACGGTTCATATTGAAGCGGCTGCTGATCCGGCTGACCTTGACCGGGGCTTTCAGGAAAGCCTTGCGTGCTGGACGGCCATCGAAATCGAAGTAATCCGTTTTTTGACCATCCTTTTGAAAATGAAACGCATAGGATTCCTTGCCCTCACGTTCGTACACGGCGGCAATGATTTTGCCCGTTCCAACAGCTTCTCCTTGAATATAGTGCTGTTCGAACACCACTTTGAAGCGGTCGCCCTGCTTTTGGTGGTAAAAATCGACGGAAGAGGCCAGCACGTCAATCATGCCATCAGCGAGTTCGTCGGAAAGGCCATTGTCGGTGAGTGCCTGCCAAAAACTTGTTTCCAAAACCCCTGAAGCGGCTACGATTTCGGTGCGGACTTCGCGTTTAACGACTTCCACCTGGTATGGCTCCTTCAGGTTGAAAACGGTATATTGGTAGGGCGAAGGTTCGTAAATCATCATCTCGGGCGACTGACCTGAGGTGGGGGTCAGGAACCTGAGGGATGCACCCACGCGAAGGGAATTGATTTTGAACTTGTCTTTGCAGTTCTCCACCAGTTTGTTTACCTGTGGGTAGCTCATGCCCGCTTGTTCCATGAGAATGGTGCCGAGGATGTCGCCACGTTGGAGTTGTTTTTCGGAGAGGGTGAACTCGTCCATAAAAAAGCCCCAGCGAAGGTTTTGGCTTTCGAGCGCTGGTCGGTCTAGCACCAAGGGCATCGAAACGGCAGCGGCAGTTTGAGCGGAATCTGGTTGGAGGTAAGTCAGGGTGGCGGCAAAAATGCCTGCGGAAAGGGCAACACCTGCGGCGACGAACGATGATTTTTTAGCAAAAAAACGTTTCGTGCGCCGCAGCAATCGCTCCGGCTTTGAGTCTGGATTCACGTTAGAATGGTAAAGATTAAAAACGGTTTAGTACAGTGTTGGACCCGCCTTCGCGCTAAAGCGCTACGGCGGGTGAACAGGGCAAAAGTAGCATTGCATTTTAATTTATATGCAAGGTGGGCGCATTTTTTACCAACAGGGTGGGGTAGGGGTTTTGCGCAGGATGTGGAAAACGAGGCCTTATGACACCCCTTCGCCCAGTTTTTCCAGCAGCCACTCTCGTTCGATGATGCCCGGTACGGTTTTGATTTCTTCCATCAGGCGGGCGCGTTTTGGGGAGTTCTTACCCCAACCGTATTTGATTATTTTGTCGAGTTTTTGTAGGAATCGGTAATAGCGTTGTTTGGTTTCAATGGAGATTTTGGCGCGACGCACTTTTTGTTCAAGTGCTTTCATCCGGTACTCAAGCAGTTCATCTTTGGTTTCAAAGTAGATTTTAATTAAGAGCATCTCTGCCCAAAGGCTGTAATTAGGGTTTTCAAAATGCTTGTACATCAGGGTCTCAAGCGCGGTGGTGTATTTTTTGGTATAGAAATAATACTCAGCCAGACACAGGCTATGCGCTTCCACAGGATACTTGGTGCCACAAATTCGGGTGGGGGGATGTTCATCCAAGACTTCTTTTACCCATTCGGATTGACCAACTTTTAGACCAGATAAAACTAGAGATTTTAGAGAATTTATCATGATCGCATTCCCTTCGTAAAAATACCCATCTTGATAATGCTCCATATAAACCTTAAACATTTGGCTGCGAATCTGCTCAGCGCCAGTTTTGACATAACGGCGATTCCAAAAAAAACGGTAATACGCTTTTAGATTTCTTAGTTTATCAAAAGGGATTTCGGCCCGGTGCTTTTGCAACAAATGCTCAAATTTAGAAAATGCTTCATCATCTTCAGGTTGTTGGATTAATTCGAATACCAAGCGATATATTTCATATTGGGGTATATTTGAATATTCCGCAGGTAAATTTAGCACCGCTTGGGTTAAGGCGAAGGACATGTCAAATTCGACTTGTTGGGATAGTTTTTTTTGATATTGAAGGGCACATAGGAGTTCCAATCTTTCAATGGCATAACCAATGTCCAGATTTTGAGCGGCCTTGGAGAGGTTGGCATCCTCCTCAAAACGGTTGTTTCTGGTTTCAATCGCTGCGGCCTCATATTCAAGCAAAAATTGCATGTGGTAAAATTCGGCATCGCGATGTTGGCGAGTTGACATGGATTTTCTCATAGATTGAATAACCTGCCAAAAGCGGTCTTCCATTTCGAATCCCCTGTAAAATTTGGCTATGGCCAGCCCTTCTTCAAACTCCCAATCTTTTTCTTCAAAGGTGGATTGCGCCAAAAAACGTTTGACCAACCCAAATAAATCTGAGGTTAGGGCATCGATGGGCCCTTTTTGTCCCTCTGAAAAGGATTTATGAGGAAAAAACTCCTTCGCCACAACAGGTTTGGACAAATTGGGGTGTTCTTCCTCGGCATTGTAGGCCATGATGAGCTCGTACAGTCGCTGTAACTCCGCAGCATTGCTCCGGTGGTTAAAATAAGGGGATTGAAGAAATAAACGGAACCTTTCCTTTTCCCGTGTATTCAACAATTTCAAGACCTCTAGAAGTTTTCGGTTTAACATAGGATGTTCGTTTACTTCACGGATTGGCAAGGCAGGTTACGGATGGAGGGTGGTTTGCATGGAAAATCGACAAAAACCGTAGGTGGAAATTGTAGTCAAATTCCCAAACCTTGTCAGGATTTTGATAAATAACACAAAACAGTTTTGATTCTTATGAAATGCTTTCGCCTTTTATTGTTGTTGGCCATGCTTGCGCAAGGCCTCTCTTTGAATGCCACGCCCCTCGAAAACTATCCGCTTTCCTGTTCCTTACCCGCCCCTGCTACCGTTACTGCCACCAATATCACCAGTAGCAGTATTGCCATTGCCTGGGCAGATGTAAGTGGTTCTTATGGGTATCGGGTATCCCGTTTTGACGTAACGCATGGGGTGGCCTTGCCGGATGTTGATGTTGCTGAACCCTCTTTTATTTCCGAACCCCATGACCCTGGCACCACCATCGCCTTTGAGGTAAGGGCCAAGTGTCAGTCTGGTGATCCGGGGGAGGCTATCAATGTTGAGTATACTACTTCCATTATTATCGTAGATGATATTGTGTTCTTCTCTGTCCCCAACAATCCAATCGGCGACATCCCCATTAATCCCAGCGGTACCAGCTCCGATTTGACAGTCGGTATAAAGGATGCTGACAATCATACCGAATTCGTGGATGTAATCCGTGCAAAAGTAAAATACACTGGCTCTCATAACTACACTGCCTATGCTGAATTTCTTGTTTGGAGCCATTGCAGTGTGGCAGGCAACAATGGCGTCCGGATTCAGTACAAAAACCAGGGTTCCTGGCCCGGAAACGTTACCTATATTGAAAATCACGTAGGTGGCAATCCGCAACTCCCCATCTATTCCATCAATTTTAAAATGAATGGAATGCCGTTTTTCACCATCCATTTCCCGGTGTTTTACCAAGGGCTGCTCGGTGAACCGAACTCATTGAGGGTCAGGATTCGCAATGATTTTGAATCGATGATTTATTACGACCGCAGTTTCAATGTTGAAGACAACCCATGTTATGGTTCTGGAAATGGAGGTTCATTTTCGCTAAACGTGGAAGACAAGCCCCTTGAAGGCATTCGTGAGACAGGGGGTGAACCTTTAGCAGATTCCCAAACCTCCAACGAATCTTTGATGCTGATTGAATCGCCAACGCTGCTCGTCAGCCCCAACCCCTTCCAGGAAGGCTTTAACATCAGCTATTCGCTTTTGGAAGAGGGGCCGGTATCGTTTACCTTATTCGACCATACAGGTCGGGAAATGAAAACAATCCAATTGCCCAATCAACTTACGGGCAGTTACAACACAGTGATGAACACAGACAATCTTCCTACCGGGATTTACCTGCTCGTCTTCCAGACCAGACAGGGGCGTACGGCCACCACACTGGTGAAACAACCCTAACGCCTCCTGTATAACACCACAAGAGCAGAATCCAAACACGCAGGCCCTCTTGCCACAGGCAAGGGGGCTTTTTTATGCTTACCCCAAGGGTGGAATTTGCCCAAAAACCGTAGTTGTGCCCCCCTGTTTTCCCCCTCACCTTTGCTTTCAAGATTGCGCAATCCACCCAAGGACCGTACTCCCTGCCCAGTAACGGATGGGACACAAACACTACTTTTTTCTTTCATCCATTTTTCAAAAACACTTTTACTATGAAACGTCTTTCAATGCCTTCGCTGCTTGCCTTGGCAGCGTTCACCGTATCCCTTTCCCTGAACTCCTGTAAAAAGGAAACCGCAGAAATGGCCGTCCAAAGTATCGAGGATGCCGCTCCTGCTGCCAACCGCGCTCCGGTTTCCTATGGCGTAACCCTGTACGACGGCGTGAACCCCTGTCGGATTGTAGAGATGGACAATGCAACGGGCAATGTGACCAATGTGTCACCCCCGGCCTTTTACATCGACAATTTTGGCAACGTGATTGCCCTTGATAACTTGAAGGGCATTTGCCTGACCAGTTGGGGACAATATTTCTTGACTACTGGTAACCCAGCCAACCCAACGCTTGGTCCAACCAATATGTATAACGATGCACTTTTTAAAGTAGACCCACAAACGGGTCAATGCAGCTATGCCTCTACGGATTGGCTTTTGGGTACGGTGTCTGATTTGGAGTTCAACCCGCAAAACGACCGGTTTTATGGTCTGCGAAACAACTCAAACGCCATTATTGAAATCGAGGACAATGCCAACAATTATGGCAATTACAATGGCCCATTCCCGATCACGGGGATTGCCAATGGGTACACCCTGTCCGGGCTGACCCTCGTGCGCGACCAAGTAGGCATGTACCTGGTGGGTTGTGCCAATACGCCGATTGATGCCGATCCCGCCAAACTTTACATCATACCATTTAATGGGGGGGCAGCTACCTACTTGACTGACCTGGATCCACATGCGGATTTCTCATCAGGCGGGCATTGCGGACTTGGGTTTGACCTGGAACACAAAAACTTGAAAATCAACCGGACCAACAACAACGGTTTTGTGCCGCTTGGTGTGAGCGATTTTCCATGGACGCCTTTCCTGGGTCCTGTCACCATGACTGCAAATTGGGGCGCACTTGGGTTTGATTTTGAGGACATGAGCTCTTCGGTGTACTAGGATACATGACAGGATCCCAACCCATTTTCACCTCCATTTTTTTAAAAAAATACTATCACTATGAAACGTCTTTCATTTCTTTCCCTGCTTGCATTGGCAGCCTTTGCATGTGCTGTTTCCTTGAATTCCTGCAAAAAGGAAACAGCAGAAATGACTCCCCAAATCATCGAAGAGGATGTCCCAGTGGCCGATCGTGCAGCTTTTAGTTATGGGGTTACTCGGTATGACGGCGTAAATCCATGCCGGATCACGCAAATAGACAATGCCACGGGTGCGGTAAGCCCAGCAGCGCCGACGGCCTTTTATGTGGACAATGCCGGAAACACCATCAACCTGGACAACCTCAAGGGCATTTGTCTGACCAGTTGGGGGCAATATTTCCTTACTACCGGAAATCCGGCCAATCCAACGCTGGGTGCAACTAGCCCGTACAACAATGCCTTGTTCAAGGTCAACCCTTTGACGGGACAATGTAGTTACGCCTCTACTAGTCCGTTTGGTGCGGTTTCCGATTTGGAGCACAGTCCGCTAAATACCCTAAAGTTTTATGGCCTGCGCGACAACTCGAACAGCCTGGTCGAAATTGAAGACCTCGCGAACAATTATGGTACTTACAATGGTCCTTTCCCAATTACCGGGATTGCCTTTGGTTATACCTTAAAAGGGCTTTCTCTGGTTCGGGATTTCAACGGGATTTATTTGGTAGGTTGTGCCACCAGCGCCAATATCCTTGAACCTGCCAAGCTGTATGAAATCCCATTTACTGGCGGGGCAGCTACTTTCATCACCGACCTTACCCCGGTTGCGGACATGGGCGCAGGCCATTGCGCCATTGGTTTTGACCGCCAACATGGTCGTATGGCGGTGAACAGGACGAGTCCTAGCTCTACCTTTATTATTGGTTTGAACGAGTTCCATTGGTCGCCTCCATTTGCACCTGTTACTGCAACCAGTTTTTGGAGTGCGCTTGGTATAGACCATGAGGATTTGACTTCTTCGGTGTATTAGAATCTGCGTTTGCAAGGTTCCTTGAAACTATGGTACTTTGGCTCATGCTTAAACCAATTTGGTTTTGGGCATGAGCCATTTTCATCAATTAAACAATGCAACGAATGAAATCTTTATTAACCTGCTTTACTTGCTGTTTTTTTACAGTTTATATGAACGCTCAACCCAGCATCGAATGGCAAAAATGTTTTGGGGGTACTAAAAGTGAAAACTCAGGTGCCCTAGTCGAAACAGGGGATGGGGGATACATAGCCGGCGGAATTGCCTACTCCTCAAATGGAGATGTGTCTGGGGTTCACGGAGACCGTGATGTTTGGCTGATAAAATTTGATAGTGTAGGAAATTTGATTTGGCAGCGTGCTTATGGTGGCAGCCTTACAGAGGATTTCATATCCATAGTTAAAACAAGCGATGGTGGATATATTATTGTAGGTTCCACATGGTCAAACGACGGAGATGTTTCTGGCTTTCACGGTGGCCAAGGAGCCGATATTTGGGTACTGAAAATTGATCAGGATGGGGATATTGAGTGGCAAAGGGCCTTGGGTGGCACATTATGGGATATGGGTAATAGGGTAGTTGAAACAAGTGATGGGGGTTTTTTAATCGGGGGGAGCGCACGTTCGGGCGATGGGGATGTAAGTGAAAATTATTCGGTAGGGAAGGAGGACATCTGGCTTGTAAAGCTAGATGGCTTGGGGAACCTGGAATGGGATGTTTCACTGGGGGGAACAAATATTGATATTTTAATCCATTTGATAAAAACCAAAGATGGTGGGTATATATTATCAGGAAGTACCAACTCCAATAATATGGATGTGGTAGGCCAACATGGGGATTGGGATATTTGGGTGGTCAAATTAGATAGTTTGTGTGGCATCGAATGGTCAAAAACCTACGGTGGAAGCAGCTATGATATCAGTGGAAAAATACTTGAAACGAGTGATGGTGGATACCTTTTTAATGGCACTGCCTATTCCAACAATTACGATGTCACGGGCAACCACGTGAATGGCGATGCCTGGGTTGTGAAAACGAATGCGCTGGGGGCTATTCAATGGCAAAATGCGCTAGGGGGCAGCAGTTCAGACGCTGCATGGCAGTCGTACGAGACAGAGTCTGGCAATTTCATTGTGCTGGCAAATGCGGTATCTATCGATGGCGATGTGACAGGGCAGCATGGTGGAGGGGATGTTTGGCTTATTCAATTAAGCGAAGCGGGTAATCTGAAATGGCAAAAAACCTACGGCGGTTTTCAGTCGGATTATGGAGCAGAATTTCTTCCAACCAGTGATGGAGGCTTTCTTTTGACAGGTGGAACAGAATCAAACGATGCTGATGTTTCGGGTAATCATGGAAGCCAGGATTTTTGGGTGCTCAAATTTGCCCAAAATTCCATAGGCGTAGAAGACTTATCCTCCAGTCCAGGTTCTTTAGAGATTTCCCCTAATCCGGCTAAGCACTCCATTTTTCTTCAATTGCCCGAAAAAGAGACATCTGTTCGGGTTCAAGTATACGACTTAATGGGCAGGCTCATCCATGTTTACCCCACAGCCATTGAAGGCAGTATCGATATATCCTCCTTGGCCGGTGGCCCATACCAGGTAGTGGCAACCTCAGCCTCTGGCAAAACCTTTACGAATCTGCTTTGGAAGCAACCTTGAGTATCCACCCATCATTAAAAAAACCACGACCTCGAAAATCGAAGCCGTGGCCCAAGCGTGGATATTTCAATGATTCTTACTCAGATTTGATGACCTTCAAAGTCTGTACTTCCCCGTCTGCTTCAATGCGCAGGAAGTAGAAGCCAGGGGAAAGATGGCTGGTGGCAAGCTCATACTGCCCCGCGCCCTCGGCGAATGGCTGGTCCAACACCAGTTGACCATTCAGGTTGAAAAGCTGCATGCGCACGTTTTCAGCGGTTTGATTGGCCAGGAACACCTCCAGGGTTTCGGTAAATGGGTTGGGTGAGGTGGTGGCGGGGTGATTGGTTGCCGAACTGTTCGTTCCTGCCCGGATACCATCGAAGCTTGCGCCTGGGTCTACTTGGTAGCCGGAGGCCGGGACTTCTCTAGTGATTTCGCACCCCGATATCAGGTCGCATTCTAATGTCAGGGTAGGGGACAATTGGGCATCGGTTTCAATTTTTAAAATAGCGATTATCCCAAGTTGGTCGGTCTCTACATAAATCCTAGTGGAACTACATTTGGTCTCTGGCGCAATTGGAGTATTCGCCTCAGGATCACAATGAAATTTAATGGTTTGGCCTGCATTGCTTTCTCGGGTCGAGAATTTGATTCTGAGCCTGTTGTTAAGAATGTATTGCTGAATCCCAAAGCGCCGTGAAATGCCCGATTGGTCGAGGGTCACCATGAAATCAGAAACGGCATCCCCTGAGAAGGAACAAGAGCTTTCCACACTCACTAATGGGCAGTCAGGTACGGTGCTACTTGGGGCTTGATAACCTTGAACTATCAGGTCCAAAATAAGGGTAGTATAGGTCAATACCTCATTAAGTTCGCTATCCCCACCATTTTCGCAGCGGCAATTGATGTACGATTTGTACTCCACCCCGCTTTCAAGCCCATTGATTGTGGCAAAAGGTTGGTCTTGTGAGCGATAGGTGGTATTGACCAGCAGGTTGTCGCTGGTCCGGTAAGTCCGGATTCGATACCCACCAGCGGCGTTTGGCTGATAATTCCAGGCCAGTTTTGCACTGGTGGCACCCAACTGCTCCATATGGAAATTGGTGGGGGCTGGAATGTTGCAGGCAAATTCGGTTTGGGTGGGGATGGAAGATGGTTTTGAAGGTTGGGGGAAGTTGTTTGCCTGTAAAAAGGTGCTTGCCAAGAGGCAAAAAACGAAAATGAGACCCTTTGTTTGCATAAAAATTGTGTTTATTTTTAAAACTGGTGCAAACATACGGGCAGGAGGTTTGAAAAAAATAGTACAATTTTGCCCCTCCATTCCGCATGTTAATATGACCAATACTTATTTGCTGGAGATTATCCGTGCATTGAACCCCAAGCTGCGGGCAGAGATGGGGCTATTTCTTGAATCACCCTTGTACAATGATGGAGGGAATGCGGAGGAGTTAAAAACCTTGTACAAGGTCATCCTGGAAGCAGCTCCGGAATTTTTGGAGGAAAAACTTGTCAAGGAAAGGGTATATACCTTGGTGTACCCTGAATCTAAATTTGTGCAGGGGAAGCTGGAAAAATTAATGGTGGAGCTGAACAAGTTGCTTCGCACTTTTTTGTTGAGCAAACGCTATTTGAAAGAGCAAAATGAAGCGCAGTTACAAATCGATTGGCTGGCCTGGCTTCGGGAAGAAGGCCTATCA
>JALHPW010000057.1:9485-13417 GCA_022842255.1 Saprospiraceae bacterium
CCTATCAGCCCGCGACCAAATATTGCTCTCCAAAATGAAAAATAATAAATCGGATGGACGGGAGGAATCTTTAGAACGGTACCGACTCGACTTGATGATAGCCGAGGAGAAACATGAATTGCAGAGTGTTCAAAATCAAATAAATGGTGATTTAGGTATCCCAGAATTAATAAATAGCTTGGATTTCT
Source organism: Saprospiraceae bacterium (assembly GCA_022842255.1). Taxonomy (GTDB): domain Bacteria; phylum Bacteroidota; class Bacteroidia; order Chitinophagales; family Saprospiraceae; genus M3007. The sequence goes on from JALHPW010000057.1 coordinate 9,674, forward strand.
ATTACTATAACTATCGAACTGAACTTGCAAATCGATACTTATTGCAACAAAAAGGATTGCCACTGCCTGATTTGAATACTGAGGAAAAAGTTGAAAGCTATATTCAAAAATCCAGTTTGCTTTATCAAATCTCGGCTTGGATAGGTGACCTGTTAAAAAAAGAACGCCCAAGCCCGGATGAATTCCAAAGTTTGTTTCAACTACTTAAAACGCAGGAGAAATGTATACCTTTCCAAACACAGGCTCAACTATTTGCTTACTTGAGGAGCTTGTGCACTTTGCTCATTAACAGTGGCCAAATGGCTTTTGCTGAGCTATTACATCAAATACATCAGGATAACTTGACCCGCGGTTTATTTTTTGTAAACAACGAGATTTCCCCCAATTCCTTTGTCAACATCGTTCAGATTGCTATTCGGGTTAAAGAACTTGCCTGGGCCAAAGCGTTTACAGAAACTTATAAAAAGCGAATTATTGGCGGTGACAAGGACCAATTTTTCTATAGATTCAATCTTTCTCACTGTCTTTTCGAAGAAGGAATGCTGGACGAAGCCTTAGCGCATTTGCCCGAGGCATCCTCTCATTCTCATGTTCATGTAATCATCCGCAGGCTGGAGCTAAAAATTTACTACGAGCTGCGTTCTGATTTGCTGCATTACAAATTATACGCCTTTCGGAAATATTCTGAACGCACAGCAACAAAAAGTATCCCTGCAAGTCTACGGGCTATGAACATCGAATTCTTCAACATCCTGCTCCAACTAAGCCAATCCCCGCTCAAGGACAAAGCCCGCTCCGAGCGGCTGATTGAGCGCATCCAAAAGAAGAAATTGCTGGCCGACCGGGCCTGGCTCCTGGAAAAAGCCAAGGAATTGGGATAAATTTTTGTCCTGTTTTGGTGCTTTTTTAGAATCCCCCATTCGTTTGTGTACATTTTTTTGGAACAAAAAAGCTTAAAAATGGCCTCAAAAGCGCGCTTTTGAGGCCATTTTTTGTATCTGCTTCCTGAAAGCCCCTTTAGTTCCCCTGGCTTAAACTGTACTTTTTTCCGGCATGGTGTGGCCCACACCTTTGCCTCAACGATTGCGCAATCAACCCAATACCGTAAGCCTTTCCAGAATCCGACGAAGACACACAAACTACTTTTTCACAACATTCATTTACACAAAAACACAAATTCGATGAAACGTTTTTCTTTTTTCCTGAGCCTTGCCCTTGGCCTTTTCGTGACCGCTTTCTCTATCCAATCCTGCCAAAAAGACCAGATTCAAGTGGCAGATGCAAGCGATCCTACCAATCTTGCCGGCGACCGCGCCGTGGTGGTGTATGGCGTAAGTGTCTTTAATGCCAACAACCCCAGCCAATTGTCGACCATGGACGCTGCAACCGGTAATGTCCTGAATACCGTGGCAGTGTTCGTCCTGGATGCCAATGGCCAACCCTTCTTCTTGAACGACCTCAAGGGGGTGTGCGTGGTAAACGGCCAGGTGTTCGTGACCACTGGTTTCAACGCTGTCGATGCTTACAGCAACATGCTGATCAAAGTGAACCCACAAACCGGACAGGCAGGGGTTGTTTCTTACAGCACCGTCGGCACGGTGTCGGATATAGACTATGATGAGGCGAACCAGGCTATCTATGGACTCTCCAACAACACCAACCGTCTGGTGCGTATCCTTGACAATGGCACCAACTGGGGGAACTACGCGATTGTTGGGAATATCACCAACATGGGTGTTTACGTGGCCAAGGGGCTTTCCATGGTGCGCGATGCCTTGGGGGATCGAATCATCATTGCTTCAACCATCGGGGCAGGTGGTAATGCTCGTATTCACAGTGTGCCAGCAGGTGCAGGTCCAGCCACATTCCTGGGTACGGTGAACCCTATCAACGAGCTCGCCGCTGGCCACTGCGGAATTGGTTTTGACATTGATCTCAACTCCATGTTGATCAACCGCAACTCCAATGCAGGGTTGGGTGTAAATATTTTCCCATGGCTGGTTCCACTTCCAGCTGCTTCTGCCAGTGTTTTCTGGGGTGGCACGGGTATCAACTTTGAAGACCTGTCTTCCGACCTCAACTAAGTCCTAGAACTTCTCATGACAAAAGCCACCCTTTCCGCTACAGCTGGATTGGGCTGGCTTTTGTCATGCAGGTTGTTCAAGTATTTGATTATCAATAAATTAAATAAAAAATTCCATCACATGAAACTAGTTTCTGCTTCCCTCCGACTTTCTATTATACTCGTGGCCGCAATGGTCCTGCTGAACGCCTGTAAACAAGAGGACCTCTCCAAAACCGACCCCGCCAACCCTATTGTTTCAACCGATCGGGCCAGTGTTTTTTACGGCGTAACCGTGTACAACGGGTTCTCCCCTACCAGCAGGGTCATTGGTGTGGACAATGCTTCGGGGAATATCGTCAGCAACGTCGGGGCATTTTATATCGACAATGCCGGTAACATGATTCAATTGGAAAACATCAAGGGGATTTGCCTCACCAGTTGGGGACAATATTTCATCACTACCGGCGACCCTGTTAATGCATCGGGCGGACCAAGCTTTTACAGCAATGCTTTGTTTAAAATCAACCCTGTTACCGGTCAATGCAGCTATGCTTCCACCAACCAGGTGTCGGGCACGGTTTCGGATTTGGAGCACGACCCCAACACCCTGAGTTTTTATGGGCTGAGCGACAACGGGAACGCCATTATCGAGATTTCGGACAACAACAACAACTATGGCGACTACAGCGCTGCGATGCCTATTTTCGGTATTGAGGACAATTATACCCTAAAAGGCCTGTCGCTGGTGACGGACGCCAGTGGCACCTATTATGTGGGGTGTGCGTCCACTCCAGAACACGGCAATCCTGCAAAATTGTACATGATTCCACAGGGTGGTGGTTTTGCTACCTTCATGACCGACCTCGACCCCATCGGCGGATGGGTAAACGGGCATTGCGGAATTGGGTTTGACAATGAATACACAAAGCTAAACATCAACCGGGATGCTGCCATCGTCACCCTGGGCATCAATTTTTTAAAATGGAACCCGCCCTTTGGCCTCAGTGAGCCGACTAATTTTTGGACAGGAGGAGAAACGTTTGATTATGAGGATTTGACTTCTTCCGTGTATTAAAACAGTAAAAATTGTGCTTATTTATCCACGGAGGCGCGGCGCAAGCCACGCCTCCGTTCTAATTTACTTAAAAACAAAAAGCCAGGCCCCGAACACGCGGAGACCTGGCCCAAAAACACAAATATTTCAATGATTTTTACTCAGACTTGACAACCTTTAAGGTCTGAACCACGCCATCTGCTTCGATGCGGAGCATGTAGAAGCCGGGGGAGAGTTGGGCGGTAGACAAAGCGTACTGTCCTTCGGCACCGGCAAACTGCTGGTCCAGGACCTTTTGTCCGCTCAGGTTAAAGAGTTGTAGTTGCACGGTTTCGGCCGGGCTGTTGGGCAGGAACACTTCCAGGGTTTCGGAGAAGGGGTTGGGGGCGGCGGTGGCTTCAAGTGGACTTTCCGTTGCAACGTCCACATTACGCTCACGAATGTATCCTGCAGAAGGATCTGTTGAAAGGCCATTAGGTGAACCAGTTAGCCTTACTATTTCATAGCCAGTAGAAGAGGGAAGGGCCCATGTCAAGTGACCAACACCACTTGAGCTCTCAGAAAGAGTAAATTAAGCAATTGGGTCCGTATCAATGCCGCCTAAATAAATTTCAAAAATATCTCC
>JALHPW010000058.1 GCA_022842255.1 Saprospiraceae bacterium
TGCCCGGCTTGGCCTTCAACCCGCACAGATGAACGATGCGGACGTGAGCAAAGCCCTGCTCCAGCGCGGCGCTACCCCCATTCGCACCCAAGCCCTGCTCTCCGTTTGGCATACTTGTGAGCAATCTATCTACGGCGGACAAGCCCAGCCCGAGCAAATGGAACCGACCTTGCAAATGGCCGGGCAGGTTTTGGAGGCTTTGGAGCGGGAACTTCGGTAAGCATAGCAAACACGGCCTGGAAATAGCCACTCTTCCCATAATCAATCCTCCGAAAAAGCCTACTTTTGCCCCGCTCTGCGGCAAAATGCCGCCGCTACTTCCCATGCGATTCAGGATCCTTGCCCTTTGCGTCTTGCCACTTGCCATTTGCAGCGTGTTACTCATAACAGCCTGCCAACCACCCGAATACAACAAGAAAAAGGAGGTCGAAGTCGGCAAAGTCAACCTCGACCTGCGCAACAAAAAGGTGCAACTCCTGTACAATCTGCGCGACAAACGGGCCACCGACAGCCTGTTGATTTTCCTGAATGACCGGGATGTCACCTTGCGATACCTCGCAGCGTTGTCGTTTGCCTCTGTGCGTGACACGAATGCGATTGCCGCCCTTACCCCGCTCTTGCATGACCCAGTAGAGGATGTGCGCGTGGCTGCGGCTTTTTCCTTGGGACAAATTGCGTCGCCCAAATGCGAAAAACCGCTGATTGACGCATTTTTTTCCAAAGATTCGCTCTCTGAACACCAACGATTCAACGCCGTAGTGCTGGAAGCCATCGGCAAGTGTGGTTCGCGGAAAAGCCTCCGCCAAATCGCGGCAGTTACCACTTACCTGCCTTCCGATACCTTGTTGCTCGAAGGACAATGCCGCGCTATCCTCCGTTTTGCGATGCGCGACTCGGCCATCATCGAAACCGCTGCCACCCAACGGATGGTAGAGTATGTGGGCGACGAAAAAATGCCGGTCCCGGTGCGCTTGGTAGCGGCCTATTACCTGGCTCGAGCTGAAAACATCAAGCTGGACAGTGCACAAGCCGTGACCATGGGTCTGGGTTTTGTTCGGGCTGTGAATGCCCCGGAAGTGCGCGCACAGATTGCCCTTGCTTTGAGCAAATCCGTGACCAGCCCGGCTTTCGGGATGTTGTCAAAAGTCATCAAAACGGAACAAGATTGGCGGGTTAAATGCCAGATTATCAAGGCATTGGAAAAATTCAACTACGATACTTCACGGGTATTGGTAGCCGAACGTTTGTACGACCCCAACCCAAACGTAGGCCAGGCTGCTGCGGCGTTTTTTGTGGAAGCCGGCAAACCACAGGACGGCGAATGGTACTGGCGGATGGCCCGCGACAACCCGAATTGGCCCATGCCGATGCAAATCTCCTTGTACCATGCCGCCAACAAAAATCTCTCGTTTAGGGGGGATTCCACCGCTAAAACAGACGTAAACTGGCGTTTGAAGCAGATTTTCCAACAATCCAAAAACCCGTACGAACGCGCTGCTTGCTTGCGTGGTTTGGCAGAACATGGTAGAAATTATGCCTGGATTCACCAATACGGCTTCAACGACCCTTCCTCGGCGGTGAAGGTGGCCGCCATGGAAGCCCTGGTGACCGTGATGATTCGCCCCGATTTTTGGGGACATTTCGGGGAGAGCGCCAAAGGGGTGCGCCGCACACTTTACAATTATACCCGCGAGGTGATTGCCAACGGCGACCCCGGTATGATTGGAGCCGTCGCTCCCGCATTTTCAAAAGACAATCCGCTGAATTTCAGGGACATACGCGACTCCACGCGACTGGGGGATTTCCGCGAGGCTTTTGGCAAACTCAAAATGCCCCGCGATTTTGAGGCCATTGCCGCGCTCGAAAAAATCATCGCTTTCCTGGAAGGCCGCCCCGAACCTGCCTTGCCAAAGATTCCAAGAAACCACCCCATCGACTGGCAACGCATGCAAGTGGTGACCGAACAAACGGAGGTAACCATCCAAACCGCCAAGGGCAACATCGTGCTCGAACTTTGGCCGCAATGGGCGCCTGGTTCGGTGGCCAATTTTCTGGAATTGACCGGTACCAATTTCTACAATGGGAAGGTGTTTCACCGCGTAGTGCCCAACCATGTCATTCAAAGCGGGTGCCCGCGCGGCGATGGCTCTGGCGCCCTGGATTATTCCCTGCGTACGGAAATCGGCCTCACTTGGTACGACCAGCCCGGCCTGTTGGGCATGGCTTCTTCAGGTTTTGACACCGAAGGCACCCAGTTTTTCATCACCCAGTCAGCACGGGTGCATTTGGATGGGAAATACACGATTTTTGGTCGGGTAAAATCTGGCCTGGACATTGTGGACCAAATCCAGCAGGGGGATGTGATGGAAAAGGTGACGGTGAAGTATTGAGATTTTAAAACCGCAAAATGTAAAACCGGAGAACAGGAAAATGTCAAATTGAGAGGGGGAGGTCTCTCCCTGCCGCCGGGGTTTTCGACGTTTAGTTTTATATTTTCCTGTTCTCCGGTTTTACATTTTCCGGTTTTAAACCTTCGGCAAAAACACCTCTGCCATCATGCAGCGCGCCGAACCGCCGCCATAGGTTTCAATGGTATCGATGGACGCGTGGAGCAGCTGGGTATGACGCTCCAGGGTTTGGATTTGAGCGGGGTTGAGCGCGCGGTGGGCCTGACTTGACATCACCAGGATGGTATGTCCTGCTGTATTGCGCACCTGAAGCATGTTGCCAGCGAAGGCATTCATCTGGGCGAGCGAGATTTCGACGATTTCTTTGTGTGTCCGCTTGAAGGTTTCTTCCAACATCTTGCGCTCTTCCTTATCCTGAACGGTGTCGAGGCAAATCACGACGAACGTTTCCCCAAGTGCCATCATCACATTGGTGTGGTAAATATCTTGCCCATGTCCATCCACGGAATGGAACACAACTTTATGATAACCAATGGCTTGGCATAGTTCTTCCAATAGGACTGCATCGGTCCGTGGACTGAGACAAGCGTAGGCCAGCTGGTGTTGGTGGTCGAAAATGATGCTTCCGGTGCCTTCGAGAAAACGGTTTTGGGCTTCGTTCGTTTCCAAACACAGCCGCTTTTCGGACTTATACCCTAATTCCAAAACCGTATCAATTATGGCATCGTTGCGCTCCAAACGGCGGGTAGGGGCAAACATCGGATAGGTCACGATGAAGCCTTCCTGGTGAAACGTAACCCAGTTGTTCGGGAACACGGCATCCGGCTTGACGGGGCTTGCTGAATCGTGACCCACGATTACATCCACACCGGCTTCGCGCAACTTGGCCACAAACCCGTCGAATTCCTGCATGGCGCGTTCGCGCATTTCAGCTGCGCTCAGTTTGCCGTCGCGGCTTTGAAAGGCATTGCTGGCCGCCGTTTCTTCGTTGAACGCGAAATTGGCCGGACGGACCATGAGAATGTGGGGAGTTGTTTGCTGGCGCATGTGGTGAGTGCTTAGGATATTTAGAGATTGGATATTGGGATATTGGGATATTGGGATATTCCAAATCAGTCACAAAACTACGGCTGTTTTTGAACCTTTGGAAAAGGTAGTCTGAATACCTTTGGCCGTTGCAAAGTTTGTTGCATTTCAACCAACTCAATAACCCAATATCCTAGTATCTCAATATCCCAATACTTTGAAACGCTACTGCCGTAATTGCTACCATCCATTGCCTTACAAGGCCAAATTCTGCGCCCATTGTGGGCAAAAGGATTCGGATGGGCGCATCGGCATGAAAAGCTTGATGGGGCGATTGTGGAACAACACCGTGCATCTGGAGGGGAAATTCATCCGGACAGCCTGGCAATTGTTCATCCCCGGAAAGGTGACTACCGAATTTTTCAAGGGCAAGCAGGACCGTTATCCACACCCCATTCGCCTGTTTGCCATTGTGATGTTCCTGTTTCTGTTTTTGCTGAATTCGATGTTGAAAGACCGGGAAGCAAGAAAAGATGGGGCTTTGTTTTCTTCTACCACCATTGTGGAAACAGATACCGGCGACACGGTTGTCAAGGAGCGTTCCGTGTCTGCCTACGAACAGATGAAGCAAAAGGCAATGCTGCACGATATGCGTTTGGACTGGGAAAAAATGCCCCCGGAATGGAAAACGCCGGAAGCCAAAAAAGTGATGGACAGCATCCTGGCCGCGCATTCCGAACGGTATGGGGTGGATAAGCCAACGGTGCTGGATTCATTGTTTCAAGGTCCGCTGGATAGCGTGGGGTTTGGCTTTAACGGCGTTCAAATTGCTTCTTTGGATATCGTGCGGTATGGTCCCGAGGAAATCATCGAACGGTATAAATTTACCGATTGGATGGACCGCTTGGTGGTGCGCCAGGGAATCAAATCCTATAAAACCCCCGATGCCTTGGCCCATGCGTATGTGGGGAGCTTGACCTGGACCATTTTGGTGCTGATAGCCATTATGTCGGGCGTGCTGGGCCTGCTTTACATACGGCAAAAACGATATTATGTGGAGCATTTCATTTTCCTGCTGCACTTCCACACCGGGGTGATGCTTTTGCTTTTGCTGGCAATCTTAGGCAAACGTTGGGGAATCTGGGGCGATGGGGTCATCGTGTGGGCGGCAATACTACCCGCGCCTGCCATGTATTTTGCACTCCTGCGGTATTATGGACAGGGGGCACTCAAAACCTTTGTCAAGTGGGTTTTATACGGCGCTTTGTACCTTTTTGCCTTCTTTTTGTCCTTTTTACTGGGCTTGTTGGCGGTGTTCGCGTTGTACTAGTGCCGCATCCACTGAATGTGGCACTAGACCAGGCGTTTGTGCCAACTTTTTTCGAATGGAATCAGCCATTTATCAAGCAATTGCGACTTGGTTTGCACCAGGGTATTGGCAACCAAGGTATCTGCCGCAATCTTTCCCTCCTGTACCAGGGCCTTAAATTCCGGCCGATGGGCAAATTGGATTTCTCCATGCGGATTCACCCAGCCAAATCGCATCCTTTCAAAAAAGTCTGCGCCGATTGCTTCGCCGAGTTGTTCCAGAAAATGCACGGATTTGTCAATCGAACATCCACTTGCGCCGGCCTGGGTTTCGTCCACCATCAGGATAATAAGCTGATTTTCAAATACTTCCGCCTTTGCTTTTAGGGCATGGTTGTGTGCCGTCCATTGTTGACAAAAGGCATCCAGTTTTTTTTGTGCAAAAGCCGATTCTTCCGCAGTCAAGGGGCGACTGGCGGTGTACACCCAAACTCGGGAATCAGGGGAAAAAGCAGTGTTTTGGGCTATGGAGGGTGTCATTTTAAGGTGGCCAATTTTTTAATGTGGTCAATGTGGTCAATGTGGTCAATTATAACCTGGTTAGAATCATCTCTGAAAGGTCGTAGACAGGAATTTGTTCATTTTTCTCTTTGGCTTTCAGGCCATCTTGCAGCATGGTGAGGCAGAACGGGCAGTTTGCCACTACTGCCGTAGGGTTGGTTTCGAGGGCTTCTTCGATGCGTTCGAGGCTGATCCGTTTTTCTCCGGGCTCATCTTCTTTCCACATTTGGGCACCGCCAGCACCGCAGCACAGCCCGTTTTTGCGCGAACGTTTCATTTCAACGAGGTCTACGTCCAGGCTTTCAAGCAGCGCACGTGGCGCCTCGTACACATCATTGGCTCGGCCGAGATAGCAGGAATCGTGGTAGGTGATGCGTTGACCTTTGAAATCACCGCCTTCCTTGAGTTTGAGTTTTCCATTGGCAATCAATTCATTGATGAGTTGCGTATGGTGTACCACCTCATAGTTGCCGCCCAGCTCAGGATACTCGTTTTTCAGGGTGTTGAAACAGTGCGGACATGCCGTCACGATTTTTTTCACCCCGTACATATTGAGCGTTTCGATGTTCATCGCGGCGGTCATCTGAAACAGAAACTCATTGCCTGCGCGGCGTGCGGGATCGCCTGAACAGCGTTCTTCACTCCCGAGGATGGCAAATTCCACTTCGGCATGGTTCAGGATTTCGCAGAGCGCGCGGGTCACTTTTTGGGCGCGGGCATCGAAGGAACCTGCGCAACCTACCCAAAACAGGATTTCGGGCGTGCGGCCTTCGGATTGTAGTTCAGCTATTGTTTTAGCGAGCATTGTATCAATAATTAGGCAGGTACTGCCGTTCTTGTGGCTATCAAGGTTTTATCATGAAGTTGGTTGACCATTGGGAGCAGGTGCTTGAAGGAACGAGCAAAAGCTTCTTTCAACGCTTGTAGTTCGGTTCCTTGCAGCGTTTCAGCCTCTTGCCAAAATTGCTTGCTCAGCACTTGGCGTTCTTCTGATGTTTTAGCCATCAAGTACAACGTAAAAAATGTGCGAAGTGCCGAATTGTCGGTCAAGCGTGTGACCATATCGTGAACCATAGTGTATTTTCTCATAATGAAGGAGGTTCGTTTAGTATGTACCTTATTTCATTCATACGGTCAAGAACTGCATTGACATATTCCTCAAAGCCTTTTTGATCGTCCACCCAAAAGTGCGGGTTTTGGAGGTGAATATCAAGAAGTTCTTTAAGCAACTGGAGTTCTTCTAGAAGAATATCCTTTTCGTCTTTGGTCATTGATTGCAAAAATTGCAAGGTTAGTCCCGCCAAGCCTCCCGAGCTTCGCTCATTGCCCAAGCCGCTCCTCCGTTTTCAATCGAATTGAACATGGGCAACCACTCGGCTGGACCGGCCGATTGGGTCAAAATCTCATGCCTGCGCATTTGCAAAATGATGTCTAATGGGTTGATCATCACCGGACAAGCTTCCACGCAGGCATTGCAAGTGGTACAGGCATGGAGCTCTTCGGGTGTAATGCGGTCGAACAAAGATTTACCATCATCATAACTTGCCGCTTGTTGCTTGCCGCTGGCGATTTCCTTCCCTACTTCCTCCGCCCGGTCGCGCACATCCATCATCACCTTGCGGGGCGAGAGTTTTTTACCGGTGATGTTGGCCGGACAAGCGGCGGTGCAGCGTCCACATTCGGTACAGGAGTAGGCTTGCAGGATATTTTGCCAGGAAAGTGAGAATACATCGTTGGCGCCAAATTCGCCCCCTTCTCCCCCTTCAGGGGGGGATAGGGGGGGCAACCCCATCATGATCCGCACCTCTTTCTGGATCTCGGGCATGTTTTCCATGTGTCCTTTGGCCGTAAGTCGGGCGTACCAGGTATTTGGGAAAGCCAAAATGATGTGCAGGTGTTTAGAATAAGGCAGGTAACAAAGGAATCCGAACACCGTGAAAATGTGCAGCCACCAGCCAAAACGTTCAATGGCTACCACCGCAGCATCGCTAAGTCCGCCAAAAAGTGCAGGTCCAAGCCAGGTGCTCACGGCAAAATCACCGGTGAGGTGATAATGTTCTACCCCCCTGATTTGCAGCACTTTATCGCCCCCGTTCATGCAGAAAATCCCGGTGATGAGGATGATTTCGCCCAGCAAGATCAGGTTTGCATCACGGGTGGGGAAGCCTTTGAGTTCCGGTTTTTGAAAACGGGCTACCCGAAGCAGGTTTCTTCTGGAAAGAAAAATAATGGTGGCCACAAATGCCAGCACAGAAAGCACCTCGATACTGCTGATGACAAAGGTGTAAAAGCCACCGAGATAGGGCGCGAAGAACCGGTGGGTGCCGAAAATACCATCGACGAAAATTTCAATCAATTCCACCTGCGTGATGACAAATGCCACGTAAATGAACAAATGTAGGACCGCTGGTAGCCAGTTTTTGAACATTTTCTGTTGCCCCAGGGCTATCAGAAACACGTTGCGCCAGCGTTCACCCGCATTGCCCGCTACCTTTTCGGGCTTGCCTAAATGAATGTTTAGCCATACTTGGCGGAAGCCTTTCCAGGCAAACCAACTCGCCGAGCCTGCCACCAAAATGAAAAGCAGAGATTGAAGCATAAAAAATTCGTTTTCGGGGCGCAAAATACAGCGTAAGGGTTGGACTTTTGCAGGAATTTCCGAGGGACATTCCCAACCATGTCCTGGAAATTAAAACCAGCCCTTCCCATGCAAATACTTACCGACCGCCAAATCCGCCAAAAAATCCGCCGCATCGCCATCGAAATCCTGGAGCGCAATTACGGCGAACCGGAAATCATCTTGGCTGGATTGAACAACAACGGCCTGGGCTTTGCCCAACTTTTGATGGCTGAATTGGAAGCGGTTGCAACCAAAAGCACCAAACTTTCCCTGACCCGTATTCGTTTGAACCCGGCCAATCCCGTTGAATATGAGCCCGTTGTGGAAATGTCTGCTGCTGAATTGCGCGACAAAGCCATTGTCATCGTAGACGATGTAGCCAATACCGGCCGCACGATTTTTTACGCCGTTCAGCCCCTGCTGAAGGTTGTACCGAAAAAAGTGGAAGTAGCAGTGCTCGTAGACCGCCAGCACAAATCATTCCCCGTTAAGGCCGACTATGTGGGCCTTTCGCTGGCCACTACCCTCCGCGAACATATTGACGTACGCATCCGGGATGTGGACGAGATGTCCGTGTATTTACGCTGATTATAAATTAGGGAGCCCTTCCAAACCAACCTGGTTAAACGCCCTGGTTTTGTCTCCCCGACCGTTTGGCTTTCTCCCAGAGCACAGATTGCTTTCCACGTATCAGTCGGACAAAACCCGCGTACATTGCCCAATTCATGAGGCAAAAGTAGTAGGGCACGAAAAGGGCTTTTACCTTTAATTTTCGCTGTTCCAAAATCCATCCTGCAAATGCTGCGAGGTAAAAAACGATTTGGGCCAGCAGTAAAACTTGATACATCAATTGCCCTTGTAAGGCGAGTATGCCATTGACAACCAACAGGATAGGTAACAAAACGGGGGCCAGGGTCCAACGCAACACTCGATGCGAAATGTATTGAAAGCTCAACACCCCATACCGGAACGGGTTGAGCAAAGGGGCGAGTCGCCAGACGGCCTGCAAGCCCCCGGCAGCGATTCGCACCTTGCGCTTCATCTCCTCGGCCACCGAAGCAGAAGAGCCCTCTGCAGCCCAGGCGCCGGGTTCGTATTGTACCCGCCAGCCACGTTGGGCGATGCGCATCGTGAGGTAAAAATCTTCCACCAAGGTATCTGGAGGCACGGGTTGGTAGCACTCGGTCCGGAAGGAGAAAAGTTCGCCGGCAGCCCCCACGACCGACCAGAGTTCGGCATCCCATTTTTTCAAAAGGCTTTCGTATTTCCAATATATCCCTTCGCCCGCACTGCTGGCATCGTCTTTCTCGGCCATTGAAATCCGCTTTTCCCCTGCCACCGCGCCCACCTTGGGGTCGGAAAAATGGCGTACTATCCTTTGCAGGGCTTCTGGGTTCACCAAGGTATTGGCATCCGTACTGACCACTATCGGACTAGACATCTGCTCCATGGCTCGATGGAAAGCGGCAATCTTACCCCTTCGTTCCGGCTGGTGGAGCAATTGCCAGCGCACATCGGGTGGGAAGGGGTAATGGCGCACGAGTTCGGCGGTACGGTCGTCTGAACCATCGGTTACAAAACAAAACTGCACCAGATGCCGGGGGTAGTCGAGCGCAAGGGAGTTTTCAATTTTTTGACCAATCCAATCTTCCTCATTGTAGGCGCAAACGACGAAGGTGACTTCGGGCAAAGCAGTCGTCAAAGGCAGGCTTTTGGAGTTGAATAGCCGTTTGGCACGCACAAAGACCCACAAAACGAGGCCATAGCCGAGATAGGCATAGAAAACAAGGGCTAGTCCCAACCAAAAAACGATTTCGAGCACGCGCAAAGGTTTAGAAGGGTCAAAGGTAAACCGAGGGTTTGCAGGAAAATCCATTACTAGTAAAATTGGGCTATTTAACCGCAGCGGCTATTGGGCAGGATTGATTTAACTAAAAAGAAAAAAACAAGAATAGGTGTCGTTAATAGCTTGAAATAGATGAGTTTACCCATTAGGGTTAAAAATGTTTTTACAAAAACGAACTCGCTTTTGCGAGATTTAGTGGCTCGCAGAGGCGTCGTTTTTTGTAAACGGCATTATCTTTGTTTCATTCAGGTAGCACACTTGGGAACCTTGAAAGATGTGAATCTTGCAAAGATTTCATGAAACTGTGTAATTTCTCAGCGCAAAAGGTCCTGCACCTTTGTAAAGAGAAAGCCCTGTTTTAACTGATTGAAGGTATTAAAAAGCCTCCCAGGTTTTAATCTGTGCCCCCCGCACTATTGAGTACGAAGTTTTTTCGTAATTAATTTAATCCACCCCCTTCTGTCGAAGCATAGTATGCTGAATAGAATCAGACACTCTTTGGCCATCCTTACAGTGGTGGTTTAATCATTGACCAAAATATCGATTACATTATGAACAGAAGGTTACTTCTCGTTGAGGACCATGACGGTCTTCGCCGGATTATCGGCAGTTTTTTATCTGACAAATTTGATGTGGTAGGGGCCAAAAATGGCCTTGAAGCCATGGGTTGGCTCAACAAAGGGGTCATGCCGGATATCATCGTCACAGATTCGTCCATGCCCGAGCTCGATGGGGCCGCCCTACTTTCCAACCTTCGGTGCAGTGGCTTGTGGGCCGATATTCCGGTTGTGGTGTTGGGCAGCGGCAGTGCTGACCCTGAAGCAGAAGCGCAGCGATTCAGGTTGCTCGGCGCCTACGAGTATTTTGCCAAGCCTTTTAGCCCCACACGGCTTCAAGACCGGCTGATGGACATTGTAGGCTGATTGACAGGGACAAAGCAACAAACACCGATTCGCTCTTAATTTTAATCATGCATCCCAACCCGCACACTTCCGATTACAATCTAACCACCGCGCGAAAAATCCTTTTCGTGGGCTTCAATCAGGGCTTTGATGGCAACATCAGCAATTTCCCATACCAGAGCCCGAGGTATGAGTATGCCATAGAAAACAACGGTTTTATGGCTTACTTATGGCTCGGTCAGCGCGTAGACGAACTTGCAACCTTTGATCTACCCTACGCTGTATTGTGCAATTTGGATTGGCTGATCAGCGATCAGTTTCGATTGGCCCAACAAATGGCCGCACATCCCAATTTGTGTTCCGTGCCGCTCATCGCCTTCACCCAAAAGGGAAAGCCCGCCAACAAGGCCACCCTCGCCGCCAATGGGGTAGACGATTGTTATACCGTGCCAGTAGACTGGGCCTTATTGGAAACCAGGCTGGAATTCCTCAACCAATTCAAACCCAGGGTTTTGGAATCGTCCAACCGGATTTTGCCCGAACAATTTAGGTTCCAAGTTCCCTTGCAAAAACGCATATTCGATATAATAGGCGCTACCCTTGGCATTGTGCTCAGCGCATGGATTTGGATTCCCGTTATGATCGCCATTTGGCTCGAATCAAAAGGTCCGGTTGTGTACAAATCCAAAAGGGTAGGCTCCGGGTATCAGGTTTTTGAATTTTTCAAGTTTCGCTCCATGTATGTGGGCGCGGAAGAGCAATTGATGGAAATGCAACACCTGAACCAATATCCCGACCGTGCCGATGGTGGCAAACCCATTTTCGTCAAAATTGCTGGCGACCCCCGTGTCACACGCGTTGGACGTTTTATCCGAAAATACAGCATTGACGAATTGCCCCAATTAATCAACGTGTTGCGCGGGGAAATGTCGCTGGTCGGCAACCGCCCGCTGCCCCTGTACGAAGCAGAAACCCTTACCCGCGACGAGTGGAGTACCCGGTTTTTAGCCCCGGCAGGCATCACAGGACTCTGGCAGATTTCCAAGCGCGGCCAACCGAACATGAGTGCAGAGGAGCGCATCAGACTGGACATCGCGTATTCACAGGAAAAATATTCGGCACTGACCGACCTGAAAATCGCTCTCAAAACCTTTCGTGTTTTTATTCAGAAGGAAGATGTTTGAGAAGGTTTCCATCATCACAGTCAATTACAACGAAACGGCAGTGACCTGTGCCTTGCTCGACAGCATACGGCGGCAGGCTTATCGGAATGTTGAAGTGATTGTGGTGGACAATGCGAGCCTGGAAAATCCTGCCTCGGTTTTTCAATCGAGATACCCCGAGGTAAAATTCCTGCGCAGCGAACGGAACCTTGGCTTTGCAGGCGGCAATAACCTGGCCTTGTCTGTGGCCAGTGGCGAGTACCTGTTTTTTGTCAACAATGATACGGAGCTGGTGCCGGGATGTATTGAAACACTGGTTCAAGTGCTTGAAAACCAACCAACTATTGGACTAATCAGCCCTTTGATTTGTTATTTTCCGGAAGACCCGCAACAGCCCCCCATCGTTCAATATGCAGGCATGACCCCGGTGTCGCCATTTACAGGACGTAACCATACCCTTGGCGAGCGCGAACGGGAGCAGGGGCAATTTTCAAGCCCAGGCCCTACCGCCTACGCCCACGGAGCAGCCATGATGGCACCCAAAAAAGTATTGGATCAAGTGGGGCCCATGTGGGAAGGTTTCTTTTTGTACTACGAAGAATTGGATTGGGCCGAACGCATCCGCAGGGCCGGTTGGGAAATCTGGATTGCTCCCCAGGCTCGGGTGTTGCACAAGGAAAGCCTTACCATCGATAAAATGGGCACCACCAAAACGTTTTACCTCACCCGCAATCGGATACTGTTCATGCGCCGCAATTTTGGCAGTTGGCAGTTGGCAGTGTTTTTTGCATTTTTGGTGCTGGTTACTTTGCCCAAAAACACCCTGATGTACCTCCTAAAAGGTGACTTTGCTAATTTAAATGCGTTTTACAAGGGCATTTTTTCAAACCTGGAAACAAAAACCAACCCTAAAACCGCCCAGCCAGTGTACCAATCAACATGAAACTCATTTTTGCGCTAATCTGTCTGTTGCTGTTTATTCAACTCGTGTATCCCTTCGTCACGGTGTTGCTGGCTCAATTGCGCAAGTCCACCAATCTCCCAATTTCCCAATACCCCAATATCCACGCCCGCCACTTTGCCTGCGTCATCACCGCATATCGGAATGCTGCCATTGCACGTCCGCTGGTAGATTCGTTGCTGCGCCAAACTTATCCAAACCTGCATGTTTATTTGGTGGCAGATGAATGTGAGGTGTTTGATTTTGCCATAGCGGACGAGCGATTTTCGGCCTTACGCCCTCCAGTGCCCTTGCGGCTCAAGGTGAAAAGTATCCTTCACGCCTTCGATAATTTTACGCAGTGGCCTGATTATGTGGTGGTTTTTGATGCTGACAACCTGGCGCACCCACAGTTTTTGGAAGTAATAAACCGTTTTGCCGATGTTGGTTTTCTGTGCATACAAGGCCAACGAACCGCTAAAAACCTCGACACCAATTATGCGGCGCTGGATAGCATGGGGGAGCATTACAAAAACTACATCGAGCGGGAGGTGCCCTTTCGCCTGGGTGGTTCAGCGGTAATCAGTGGGTCTGGAATGGCTACCGAAACCGAAACG
>JALHPW010000059.1 GCA_022842255.1 Saprospiraceae bacterium
TGCGTGAAGAGCCCAGCCGTTTTTACAAAATTCCCAAAGACGAGCGTGGAATCCCCCGGACAAATCTGTTGGGTTTCGTTGCTCGGAACGGGTGCGGGGAACAAACTCACCGTGACGGAATGCGTTGAATCACAACCGTTTGCATTGCTAAAATTCTGCGTGAAGAGCCCAGCCGTTTTTACAAAATTCCCAAAGACGAGTGTGGAATCCCCCGGACAAATCTGCCGGGTTTCGTTGCTTGGAACAGGGGCAGGGAACAAACTCACCGTAACGGAATGCGTTGAATCACAACCGTTTGCATTGCTAAAATTCTGCGTGAAAAGCCCCGCCGTTTTTACAAAATTCCCAAAGACAAGTGTGGAATCCCCCGGACAAATCTGCCGGGTTTCGTTGCTTGGATTGGGTGCGGGCAAGAGCGTTACGGTAATCGAATGGATTGAATCACAACCGTTTGCGTTGGGGTAATTTTGCGTGTACAAGCCTGCGGTTTTCACAAAATTCCCAAAAACGAGGGTGGAATCGCCCGGACAAATCTGCCGGGTTTCAGCACTGGGCGTTGGGGCTGGCAGCAGGCTCACCTCGATGGTGTGCATGGAATCACACCCATTTTGGTTGGCAAAACTCTGGGAAAACAACCCAGCACTGGAAACAAAGGATCCAAATACCAAGATAGAATCTCCGCTACAAACTTGTCGGAACTCAAGGGTGGTGTCCCGCGGCCAGGCGTTCACCTTTACAAAAATGGTGGAATCGCACCCCACCGCATTTGTGTACACAAAGCTCTGGGTGGTTCCGGCGGGTATGTCTTGCCCTTGAAAGTTGAAAAATTGACCTTCACAAAGCGTGGTTTCGATGGTTTGTGACTCGTCTCCGGCAAAAATGACCATCGTATCTCGTTTGGTGTTGAAGCACAAATCTTTGGCTTCTACCCAATACGTCCCCGGTTGCGACACTAAAATAGCCGCCGCGGTAGCCCCGTTTTGCCATAAATAAGACGTAAACCCCGGGGAAGCGGTCAGCGAAACCGCATCGCCCGAACAAACGGTCAAATCCGGCCCAACCGTGAGCGGCAGACCATTGGAAAGCTCCATCTTAAAAATGTCCACGTTGTTCAGCAAATCGCACTCGGGTCGATAAAATGCCGAGTCGCTACCCGGAAGTGGTGTGCTAAATTTGCCCCAATCGTTCACAACTGCGTAAATGTTGCCGCTGGCCACCGGTAGCAGACAATTGAAGGTAATGCAACTGTCGGGTGGGATGGATTGTGTGCTCACCGTAAACGTGCCGATGCTGTTGGAAAACGGCGAAACAAAGGGGTCGCCAGCGCGATAAAACCGCACTTTGGTGGTGTCGGCAGTTGGGCGGTTGCCTTTGTTGCAGATTTCCAGGGTGACTTGGAACGTAGGTAATTGGCAAATCACACTCGTCGCTTCCACGGTCAAATCAGCCGAGGGAAAATAGGGGGTAGCATCCGGGTAGCGGTAGGCTGGTATTTGGGCCAGGAAGGTATTGAGTGGTCTTTTCCCGCTGCCTGGTCCCGGCATTTCCACATGACCGGGCTGCTGCACGATGGGCACCGTGAGGTCGTCGTTGATGTTCACCGCATGGTAGGCGTATTGGTTCCAGATGTTTCTGGCGGGTAACCAGCGCGAGTAATCGGGATTGTTGGGATGAACGACGAGCAAACTGGTGAACTGCAGAGGAATGGAAATGTCATTTACCAAGATTTCCGGGTTCCCATTCCCATCTACATCTGCAACGACCGGGATATCCAGACCGGTTATCCCAGAGGCCGGGAAGGACGTAATGACTCGGTCAAACGCCACCCCCGGTGGAAATGGGGCGGAACCTCCATACAGTATAAAAAGATTGTGTTCATCCAAAACGACCACCTCCGAAATCCCATTGTTGTCAAAATCATAGGAGGTCATGGCGCCGTGGCCCGTGCTCTCATCATAGAGCAGCGTAGTGTTTGACCACCAATAGGGGGTGCCAGGAGTAGCAGCAGCAGCATGTAGGTTAAAACACCGCATGGTGGTCCCATAGCGAACGAGTATCTCCGGCCAATCTTCCGCAAAGCCTTGGGTGCGGTCGTCAAAAACATTTCCTACGGAACAAGGTCCAAAATGTTTAGGCGCTAGTGTGTGCAGCGTGATATCCATCGGGAAAAAACGCCAAAAGCCGGTTTTGTTCCATACATAAACCCCTACTTGCAGGTTTCTGACTCCGGGAACGATCACTTCCGTTATGCCATCATGATTCAAATCCGCCACGCCCGTAAAGCCATCGGAAAAATTTTGCCCGGAGGTGGTGTTGATGTTTCGTTGCAGCTTTATTTGCATCCCATCCCCATCGTTGGGGTCTATATCCACCGAGTAGATGCCGTATCCGGCGGCTATCTCCAATCCGTTGCAGTCCGGGTCGCCGTTGCAATCAGTGGGGTCCAGCAAGTCGGCAGCTATCGTGCTGTCATAATAGAACTCTACTTCCCCAATCGGTCCAGTTCCTTTGGCCAGGCGTTTTAGCACCGGAGCGCCCGGGGTGCTCAAGTCAAAGCCAAACACCTCATTCCCGGCATATATTTCAGGAATGCCATCTGCATCAAAATCAGCAGTATAGGCGTAAAACCGCGCAGATTGGCAAGTGTCTATGGAGGTTGCCCATAGTTCCATAGGCGGATTCGCTCCTGGGGTATAGTTGGTGTACACGCGGATTTTTTTGTCGGCGCAGACAGTGAAAACTTCTGGTACCCCGTTTCTATCAATGTCCGCAATGGCAGAAATTAATCCCCAATAATACAGGTTGGCTCCCAAGTCAAGAAAATCCGGATTGTTCTGGTTGCTGCCATCTCCTTTAAAAAAATAAAGTCCGTTGGTGGAATTACCCGACGACATGATAATCTCCGGAATACTATCGGCCCAGGGGTTGAGATTTCCTACAATCGGCGTAGTAATGGGGTTGAGATTTGCTATGCCGGACCAAAATTTATCCAGTACCAGGGGCATTTTGGTATTTTCAATCGTACAACCATGATTGGAATTGCAAGGGCAATCTCCCGTATCGTAACAATCAATCAGCCCATCGGCATCATCATCGAGGCCATTGTTACAGATTTCTGGAGCCTGAAGGGAAGCCTGTGAGAAGCTGTAACTCCCGTGAAGGCACAGGAGCAAAAGGAGGAGGACGGTACGCATGGTAGAAGTTTGGACTTATTTAATGTAAGTAGTTTTTGCGGATTGAAGGGTCTGGCAACCTGTCAATCAATGAATTTTACGCTTCCAAGCTTCTTTGTTCGGATTAAAAGAAAGGGCAAAATTAACCGCCGAGGTGCAAAGACGTGGAGGAAAATACCCCTATCCATGTCTCTACAGCTTGGCACTGGGGCTATTCACCGGGTGACTCAAAATCACCCGGTGAATAGTGCACGCAGTACGCTTTTTTCGCAACCCGCTTTCCATTGGGTATAAAAGCAAAACACCTTGATAAAGAACAGCTAACCCGCTCAATATCAAGGTGATAATGCATGAAAACTGAGCAACTAATTGGAATTATCGTTTCAACGAACCAACATCAATTTCAAAATCTGCACTTTCCCCTCAGCTTGAACCCGGAGATAATAGCAGCCAGAAATCTGGTCCGAAAGGTCGAAGTTGAGATAAGCAGAACTGGTTTTTTCTTCCCAAATCAATTGGCCGGCAGCATTGAAAATCTCTGCTTTTTCACAAACCAGGCCTTCGTCCATCCGCAATTCGAACAAGCCGGAAGAAGGATTCGGATACACGGTCATGCCAGGCGCTTGAAGTACTTCGGCCTCCGGCAGGTATTGATTGTTCCCAGCCTCGCCGATGTACAGGGCATCTATGGCCATATCGCCGCGTGGCCCGGAGCCGGTGGTGCCTTTGATCCGGATTTTGGTATGGTCGGTTTTGTAAGGCAACAAGTCAATAATGGCCTTGCTCCATTGGTTACCCTGGTTGCCAGCAATGGTCCAAACCGTTACCCAATTGAGCTCGTTGTCGAGACTGATTTCTACCGCGAGCGAGCCCATTTGGTTGCCGTACATATGGTAGTAAAATTCAAAAACGGGGTTGGTCATAGCATTGATTGTGAGGCACTTACTGGTTTTCAACATCGCTTTTTTGCTAGGCGAATTGCTGCCCGAAGCCTTTGTGTACCAGTAATGGGTTCCATGGTAGGCGGCATCCGGTCCTGTCTGCTGGGTAGGGGTGGAGCCACTTTGGCGGGTCCAGTTGAAATTGTCAATTCCGGTTACCTGCTCAAATATGCCCAGGTTTAGGTCCACACTGCTTACCCAGGGGAAACTGCTTTGATACGAAGAGCAAGTGATGACGGGCTGCGTGATGTTCACGGTTTTTACAACACTGCACGTATTTACATCTGTGATGGTTACCGTGTACATACCGGCGTTTAGGTTGGTGTTTGTAGCGGTCGTAGCGCCGTTCGACCACAAGTAATTGTAGGGCTGCCGACCACCCATGGGAACAGCAGTGGCGCTTCCAGTGGCTTGGCCGTACACCAGCACATTGGTTTGGGTGGTGCTTGCATATAGTAAGTTAGGACTGAGTACCGGCAGTGTGGCAATCACGGAACAAGCATTGGCTGCCGTGGCGGTGACGGTATAAAGTCCTGGGGTTAAGCCTGTTATGTAATTGGAGGTCGCCCCGTTTGACCAGGAATAGCTGACAGGTGCCACAAAATTCCCAAATGGGGTCAGGTAGATTTGGCCATCTGCGTTTCCATGGCAGGATACGTCTAGGAACTCCGATGTGAGCGACAAGTTGCAGGCGCTTCCAGGGTCGTTGTACACCGCCACACTGTCAAACGCAACATCGCCCAACACACCACCGCTGGCTACCAAACGAAGTTGAAGGGCTGCTGCGGTTTTGTACGGCCCCAAATCGCAAGTGACGGTATGCCAGGCATTGCCTTGGTCGCCAACTGCATAAAACAGCGCATTGTCCGGTTGTGGGCCTTGATAGATGTGGCCTCCATCGACGCTCACTTGCAGCGCGATTTCGCCGACTTCAGGGCCAAAAGCATGATATCGGAAAGTGACCTTGGGCGATTCCTGCCCGCGCACATCTATACACGGGCTGATCAGCACCGCATACGCGCCGTATGGCCCGATGTTGGCCACATCGATGTGGGCATAACCGGTACCCGAAAAAGCTTGGTCCGGACCCGTGGTCGACGGACTGATTGGTCCGTTGGCGTGTACCATGTTCACAAACTCAAAACCCTCGTAAATTTTGGAAATCCACCCATCTAGCCCCGTTTCAAAATCAAAAACCGCGGGCAATTGGGTAATCGGGTTGTCGCAGGCAGACGGATGCGCGCAGCCCAACAGGTAGGCTCGGTCTGTGAAGGCGGTATAAGCCATGCGGTTCATTTGTCCCACCGAAAAGTGGTTCCGGCATTGTTTGGGTGCATAACACATGTGATTGCCCACGTCCGGCAGGAAAGATTGTTGGTTGAGGTCCTGGGCTGTGCCAAAATAGACACAGTTGGAAGTGGTCGTATTGTACACATTTGGGTCGGCGGGGGTGTCGCACACATCATCGCCCGCAGTGAGGCAGTTGCTGCCGTTTACCAACTCGTCGGTGGTTCCGTTGTTCGTCTTTCCATGGGTGTGATACAACCCAAGGTAATGCCCCATTTCGTGGATGAATACCTTGCTGTCGAACAAGGTGCCGCCCAGTTTGGACAATACAATCCGGTCCGCGCTGGGCGGCAAATAGGAATACCCGGCCAGCGAGGAGCCATTGGAACTGACCGTGCCAAACGCGTAAACATTGATAACATTGGGCACATCATAAGCACTCAATTGAGGCTCTTCCGTGATGTCAAAATAGTGTAGGGTGTTGTTTACAAATGTCGTGAAGGAACCACACTCATAAAATTGAATCCGGTAGGGCAGGAAAAGTGCATTGAGCTCGCCCAGCCATTCACTGATTTCTGCCTCCCGCAAAGCTTTGGGAGACGTTGCCGTAGGCAGACATTCCTGAAACTGCACCGGAATCCAGTGCAAGGAAGTCCCATACCGGTCGTCGGAAACCTGCGAAATATCAAATGCCTGTCGGGCCTCCCGGGTACGGGTAAGGTATTCGATTTGTTCGGGTGTTGGGTGGGTGCCACATTCCTGGGCAAGTAGTTGGGATTGAACGGAGATTAATACTCCAACAAAGAGGAGTGTTTTAAACAGTTGAATCATAAAGAGTTAATGCGTAAATCGGTGAAAAAATCAGGGGTGGAGGTTGATTGTTGATTGGTTAATTGGTGATTGGTTGATTGGTAAATCAGCCCATTGCTTCTAATCAACCAATCAGCAGTCAACCAATAACCAAATCACATCTTCTTCACATAAAACCGGCTTGGGCCTTGTTCCAGGAATTGAAGTGGGTCGGGATTTAAGCTGCGGTCGGCTTTTGCGGCTGGCACGATTGCGCCGCCTTTGACCGTGAAGGCGTATTTATGGGTGGATTCCACGCCATCTAGGCTTTTGAGCCATAATTCTGCGGTGTAGTTTCCGTCTTTCATGTCTCCTTTTAAGAAAAAGGCCCTTGACCCAGCGCCCTGGCCTTTCCCGGCAGGTGGGTAGGCGTGCAAAGTGGCATCGTATCTTTTCCAAATGCCATTGCGTGTTTGGAGGTCGCCCTCATCAAATTGATTCTCTACGTGTTGGAGGCGGTGAACGGCCACCATCTTGCCGTCGCGGTAGAGTTTAATCAGGTATTTATATTCCTTTTTTGCGTCCCATTGTGCCTGGTTGACCACGGTGGTAGTGCGGTGGGTGAGGTAAAAATTGAAGATAAAGTGCCCGTCTGGACCAAATTCCACACGCCCCCAATCTTGCCAGGGGCCTTTCAGGAAATAAAAATCATGGACCGGCGCGTATGGGTCCGGATTGTTTTCCTTTTCCACTTCAAAAGGGAAGGTGTAGAAGTGTTTGGTGCCCGCCCAAAACCTGAGTTCATAGCTACCCTCGGTAAGCATCGCGTGGGTTTTATAGTCGTACCCTTCCAATAGTTCCATCTCATAAAAAGGGGCCGTGGCCAGTTTGGCCTCGTAATGCATGGTTTCCTTGAGGATGTTGGCTTTGGTATCCCAAACCTCCATCCGCAGCAGTGGTGTTACGTTGGAATAACTTTCATAACGCACAGGCGTGCCATCTTTGGCTTTTTGGGGTAGGAAAGAGACCAGCATATTGTTCAACCTCATCTGGCCATTGGTAACATTGAAATACCAGCAGCCTTCAGCCAAAAGGCTCGCCCAGGCGATGGACGGGGCAAAGGGTTCGGATTCAAAATCCAGTTCAACTTCAGATGCCTTGTACTTTTCATCCCCACCTGGTTTCGACCGGTTCGCCTGGACGGGCTCTTTTGTGCTTTCAATTGGCCTTTCTGTTTTAGCACTGCGAGGTTCTGCAGGCGCGGGTGTGGTTTTTGATGCGGCCGGGGCGGGCTCTTTGGCTGGTTTTTCCGTTGCGGGTTTGTCTTTTTTATCCTTAAGCAAATCCTTGGCTTTTGAATTAAGGTTGATTTGAGCCATGAGGCTAAACGCTCCAAGGGTGAACAAGAGGAATAGGGTTGATTTTTTTACAATCGGAGACATAAAAATGGGTGTTTAAATCGGTGAAAAAAGGATGGCCTGCCAAGGCAAAACATTGGCCATGGCTATCTGTACGAATACAGGGTACTTCAATAAAAGGGCTGGTTGAAAAATTGGGGCTATCCAGAGGAGGGCGCGACAAAAGTAGGGGTAGCACCCATGCGCAGGGTGCGCGTAGTGACCAACGCAAAGGTCGGTTGAGCCAACGATGGGGGAGGCTTATTTAGATGGGGGTGCTACACACAGTGCAGACGCATGAGCATTGGGGATTAAATGCTAACCAAAGCAGCGTTTTTTTGATTGACGAATGACGATTACAGGATTGTTGATTTTAGAAGGAGGAGATTGACGATTGATGAATGCATGATTGATGATTTTTGAAGTAGTCAGATACCCCATTTAACCCGCCTAGAAGATAAATGTAACTTCCCGAAAGTTTAAAACTTTCGGGAAGTTGTGTTTAAAGCAAATAAATTGCTTGCGACGGGCAGGTTTCTGCGGCTTTTTGCGCAACCCCTCCATTCCGTCTAATCTAATGATTCAACAGATAAGCTAGCAGGGTTAAGCCAACAAAAATGAAAACGATGTTTGCGGTCATTTTTAAGTACTGGTCTTCATTCCAATTTTCGGGCATCATTGGGAAGTTGCTCAAATCTTGTTGCATAACGAAAAAGGGTCTTTTAAACACTTGCGTGTTGTTACGTTATGATTGCCAGTTGGCTTGGATATCAATGAATAGGCGTTGTTTGCCTATCCCGCCTTGCCTAACAAGCAAAATGCCAGCCTCGATTTTTGAACCCAAAGCGCGGACAAAATGACAACCAAATTGTCAAAATGTCAGCGAAAACCTGGAGGCCCAATGGCGTACAGGTTTTAATTTCGGGTGTTCAAAGGTTATTTGACAAGGGTTATTTCACCGCAGAAACGCGAAGGCGCAGCGTTATAACAGCCTTATTATCAAAAACTCCGCGTCTTTGCGCCTCAGCGGTGAAAAGAAGAACAGGAGATAGCCTCTAAATTATGGTCAAATCGATTGTTTCCCAACTATATCCGCCACAATCCGCTCGGCGTGTACCCGCGAGTTTTCGATAAACCACACGTGGGTATCCATGCCCCCACACACCACGCCGGCCAGGTAAAGCCCCGGCAAATTGCTTTCCTGCGTTTCCGGATTGTAACTCGGATAACGTTTTTCGTCGGCGGAGAGTTGAATCCCGATGCGCTCCAAAAACGCAAAATTGGGTTGATAGCCCGTAGAGGCAATCACAAAATCGTTTTCAATCGTAACGATACCTTCTGGGGTTTGAATGTCCACTTCATTGGGGCGGATTTCCTTGAGTTCCGACTGAAAAAATGCCTGGATAGAGCCTTCCGCAATGCGGTTCACAATATCCGGCCTGGCCCAATATTTCACTCGACTGCCGATTTCGCTGCTACGGACCACCATCGTCACAGCAGCGCCCTTGCGCCAGGTCTCGAGCGCGGCATCCACGGCGGAGTTGTTGGCGCCCACCACCACTACTTTTTGCTTGTAATAAGCATGTGGCTCTGCATAATAATGCGTCACCTTGGGCAAATCCTCCCCCGGAATATCCAGCCGCGTGGGCAGGTCGTAAAAGCCCATGGCGAGCACGACGTACCGGGTCAGGTATTCTCCTTTTTCGGTTTTGACCCGATAGCCCGATGCCTCCCGGACGATGGCATTCACCGCCTCGTACAAATGCAGGTTCAGTTGTTTGGATTCCGCTACCCGACGGTAATACTCCAAGGCCTCATTGCGGGTTGGCTTGGCATTGACAGATACAAAGGGCACATGACCAATCTCCAATCGCTCGGAGGTGGAAAAAAAAGTCATGTTGGCCGGGTAATGGTAGAGCGAGTTGACAAGCGCGCCTTTTTCAAGGATCAGGTATTGCAAACCCGCTTTTTGGGCCGCCAGGCCGCACGCCAGGCCAATGGGCCCGCCGCCGATGATTAGGATGTCGTAGGTCATGGGGTTTGAACAAAATTAAGGGCGGAGGGATGTGCCGGAATAAAAATAAACCGGAAAATATAAAACCGGAGAACCAGAAAATCTAAAATCAAGCAGGGGACACCCGTCGCAGTTTTAAATTTTCCGGTTCTCCGGTTTTAGATTTTGCGGTTTAAATATTTAATATCAATGCCCACAAACACACTTCTGCTCATGGCAGGTATGGCTCATGCCCGCGCCACTCGTCTGACTGCCCGGCTGCTCAAACCAGAATTTTGAACGCTTTTTGTCGTAATTCCCGATTTCGTTCAAGGTTTCAGATTCAAACAAACGTCCGTTGACCATCACGTACCGGATACTCTCGGTGTTTTGAATGTTCTCCAGCGGGTTTTTGTCCAGCACAATAAGGTCGGCCAATTTACCAGTGGCCAGGGAACCGATTTCCTTGTCCATGCCCAGGTATTTCGCGCCATTGAGCGTGGCGCAGCGCAGGGCCTGCAGATTGCTCATGCCACCCTGCTGAATCATCCAGAGTTCCCAGTGCGCGCCCAGTCCGTTGAGCTGACCGTGGGCGCCTAGGTTGATGTTCACGCCCGCATTTTGCAATTTGGTGCAAGATTTTGACACGAGGATGTGGCCGTTTTGATACTCCTCTTCCGGCACCATTGTGCGGTGGCGACTGCGCTCGTCGAGGATGTGCTTGGGCGTAAAATTCAGCAGCGGTTTCTTTTTCCACACCTCCGAATTTTGGTACCACTGGTACTCGCCATTGAGTCCACCGTAGTTCACAATAAGCGTCGGCGTGTTGTGCGTTTTGGTTTTTCCCCAAAGCGTCACCACGTCGTTGTAAAGCGGCGCGATGGGGATATTGTGTTCGATACCGGTGTGACCGTCAACGATTTGTGTAAGGTTGTGGTGGAAAAACGAACCACCTTCCGGTACCACCAGCATGTTCAGTTCGCGGGCGGCAGCGATCACTTGCTGGCGTTGTTCGCGGCGTGGCTGGTTGTAACTTTTTACGGAAAACGCGCCCCAGGCTTTGGTGCGGCGCAGGGTAGAACGCGCATCGTCGAACGAGTTGATGGGTGCTTTGAAATCACCGTCCGCGCCGTAAAGGATGGTACCCGTGGAATACAAACGCGGCCCAATCATCCGACCAGATTTCAGCATCTCGGCATTGGAAAATGCCATCTCGGAATTCACCGAAGGGTCGTGTTGGGTGGTCACACCGTAAGCCAATTGGGCGTGGTATTCCCACTGTTTTTGTGGGTTGAGGCCGTAGCGGAAGTTGCCGGGGTGGGCGTGTACGTCGATCATGCCGGGCATGATGGTTTTGCCTTTGCAGTCGATGATTTTTACAGGCGCCGCGCGTTTTACCATCTTGGCGCTGTAGGCTTCCATGGTTTCTACAGACTCGATTTTGTTTTGATAGACCACAATCGCGCCGTTTTCAATCACCTGGTCGCCTTCCATCGTAATGATGCGGGCGTTTTCAAAAATTACCGTGCCCTCGGGTTTGTCGGCTTGTAAGGTTAGACCAATTTTTAGGCCCGCTTCCGGTAATGCAGGCAAGGAATCGGGCGCGCCGGGCAGGTACGAGAATCGGTTTTTCAGGTCAATCGTGAAATATTCCTCGCCCAGGGTATAGTGCAGTTTTTGCGAATCGCCGCTCCAGTGCAGGTTGTACCCCGCGTCGCGGCTCACGGCGGTGGCAGGCACCGCTTTGGTGTCGGCGCTGAGGTCGAGGGTTTTGCCGGTTTGCGGAAACGCACAGATATAGGTTTTGTGCAATTCAATGAATGCCAACCACTTACCATCGGGCGAAACTGTGAACGAGTGGGCGTACTTCGACTTCACATGGATTTTTTCGTCCTTGCCGTTGAGGTCGTAGGATTTTAGGCTTTTGTCCAATGCGCCAAAAAGTGCGCCCCCGGTTTGCACAAAAATCCGTTTGCCGTCGGCGGAGAACCTGGGGTTTTCGCCCTGGTCGCTCACAAAACGTTGATTTTTACCATCGGCATCCATGATGTAAATACCGGGTTTGTCGGTCATGGCCGGTCCCAACTCGTCGTCGCCATCCTGGATGCGGAACACGATTTGTTTGCCGTCGGGGGAGAACGAGGGGGTTCGGTAGATGCGCGGTAAATTCAAAATTTCACTAACAGAGGCGCCCTTTTCGCCAAACCCACGAATCATCCCAATCGTACCTTTCCTTTCATCATCCCATTTTACAAAAACGAGGGATTTGCCGTCGCTTGAAAAGGAAGCTTCGGATTCGTTACCATTCAAAACCTCTTTTGGAGTGCCTTCTTTTTTGATAACCGGTGGGACAAAAGCACCACTGAAAACACTTTTCGGTTCACCGTCTGGCAAGCTTCTTTTGTACAATAATCCTGCGGCATTGAATACCAAGGTTTTGCCATCCGGAGAGGTCACGGCGTTGCGGATGGCTCGGGCTGTGAATTCGGGCTCAAAAACTTTGTTTTCAAAACGCAGGGTCTCCGCAACCTTAGTTTTTACGTTGCAAGTGAAAGGGATTGGCCGATTGATTGGGCCGCTGCTAGCCTGCATATTGACACTCAAATCAAAATCAAAAAGGCCATTGTTTTCGCCTCGATTCATAACAATGCGATAGATTTGTCCTTTAGCCCAAATCAGCATTGCTTTGCCATCCGGTACCCACGAAAATCCCGGATAACACCCAAAAACCGTCCAAGCCTCCTGCTGGTCTTTGTCCAATTCATCGTAAATTGGGTATTCCAACCCCGTCGCCAATTCACGGACACACAACACCGTTTTGGTGTCGTCCCGGCGCACAAACGCCAGCCATTTCCCGTCCGGCGAAACCTGCGGCCGACAAGCGCCACCAGCACCACCCGTCACGTCCTCGATTTTCCCTTCCTCCCGGTCGTAGCGGCGGATGGCAAAAATCTGGGTGTTCGGGTTTTTGTTGTACTGGAAAAACCCGCCGCCGTACATGTCCTCACTGAAATAAATGTAGCGTCCGTCGGGACTAACCGATGGCTCGTTCACGTCCTGCTGGTCGTTTTTGCGTTTGGTGAGCTGGATGCCGCTTCCCCCCGTGAGGTGGTACATCCACAACTCGCCCGCGCCGAGTGAGCGCTGCGAAGTGAAGTGCTTTCGCGCCACAATGTATTCATTGTCAATCCATTCAGCATTGTTAAGCAGTTGAAAGCCCTCTTTTGTAATCTGCTTGGCATTGCTGCCATCGGGGTTCATGTACCAGATGTTATCGCCGCCGCCAGCATCCGAAGTGAAGGAGATTTTTTTTCCATCGGGTGAAAAACGGGGCTGCACCTCCCAGGCCAATCCCGAGCGGATGCAAGTGGCCGTGCCACCGGTAATGGGCATGGTGTAAATATCGCCCAACATATCGAACACGATGGTTTTGCCGTCCGGGCTAACATCGAGGCACATCCAGGTGCCTTCGGAAGTCGTGAATTCAACGTCGGAATAAGGTACGCCTCCGAGACTGGGATTTGATACGTCCCATTTGGGTTTGTCCTGGGCAAAAAGGGAGAACTGAGAAAGGCTGAGCAGTACGAAAAGTAAGATGCGATTCATGAATTATGTAATTTTAGCACCGCATAAATACCGCATTTGGCAGACTTTGGGAGAAAGATAGACGAGCGGCAAAACACCAGCCGTCATCAGCCAAATGGGTATTGAGAAATGTAAACGTAAATCCTCGGTTTTTTCTCCGAAATTTG